>NZ_BCBD01000010.1:0-60054 GCF_001320345.1 Pseudomonas sp. NBRC 111127
TGCAGAAAAGCGAGATGACCCCGCGCCAGCTGGACTACCTGAGCACCATCGAAAAGTCTGCCGACAACCTGCTGGGCATCATCAACGAAATTCTCGATTTCTCCAAGATCGAGGCCGGCAAGCTGGTGCTGGACAGCATCCCGTTCAACCTGCGCGACCTGATCCAGGACACCCTCACCATTCTGGCCCCGGCCGCCCATGCCAAGCAGCTGGAGCTGCTCAGCCTGGTCTACCGCGACACGCCTACGTCGCTGGTCGGTGACCCGCTGCGGCTCAAGCAGATCCTCACCAACCTGGTCAGCAACGCCATCAAGTTCACCCGCGAGGGCACCATTGTCGTGCGCGCCATGCTCGACGATGAGCATGAGGATCATGCCCAACTGCGCATCAGCGTGCAGGATACCGGCATCGGCCTGTCACCGCAGGACGTGCGTACACTGTTCCAGGCTTTCAGCCAGGCCGATAACTCGCTGGCCCGGCAGCCAGGTGGTACCGGCCTGGGCCTGGTGATTTCCAAGCGCCTGATCGAGCAGATGGGTGGCGAAATCGGCGTCGACAGCACCCCGGGCGAGGGCTCGCAGTTCTGGATCAGCCTGAACCTGCCCAAGGCGCACGACGATATCGAGGAACTACCGCTGCAAGCGCTGCTGGGCCGCCGTGCCGCCATCGTCGATAACCATGAACTGGCCCGGCAGGCCCTGGAGCACCAACTGCAAGACTGTGGCCTGAGTGTCAGCCTGTTCGCCACCTACGACCAGTTGCTGCAAGCCGTGCAGGCCGCCAGCCAGGCCGGGCAGCCATTCGAGCTGGCGGTGCTGGGCGCCAACCTGGGCAACCTGTCGCCAGAACAACTGGGCCGCTACCATCAACAGCTCGAACGTTACCATTGCCAGTGCGTGGTGCTGTGCCCGACCACCGAGCAGGCGCTGTACCACCCCTTCCTGCCCAATGGCCATGGCCAGTTGCTGTCCAAGCCTACCTGCACACGCAAATTGCGCCGGCTGCTGCTGGAGCTGGTCCAGCCCCGCCACCTGCAGGGCGAGGTGAACAGCCGCAACGGCCCGCGGCGGCCGAAAATACTGTGTGTCGACGACAACCCTGCGAATTTGCTGCTGGTGCAGACGCTGCTCGAGGACCTGGGTGCCGAAGTACTGGCGGTCGACAATGGCTATGCGGCACTGCAGGCCGTGCAGCAGGAACCCTTCGACCTGGTGCTGATGGATGTGCAGATGCCCGGCATGGACGGCCGCGCCTGTACCGAACAGATTCGCCGCTGGGAAAACACCCAAAGTGGCACCCCATTGCCGATCGTCGCCCTCACCGCCCATGCCATGGCCAACGAGAAACGCGCATTGCTGCACGGTGGCATGGATGACTACCTGACCAAGCCGATCAGTGAACGGCAACTGGCACAGGTGGTGATGAAATGGACCGGTCTCAGCCTGGGCACGCCGCAGCAGGCGCCGGCTGAACCCACCGGCAACGGCGATGAACTCAAGGTGCTCGACCCGCAAGAAGGCCTACGCCTGGCAGCCGGGAAAGCGGACCTTGCCGCCGATATGCTGAACATGCTGCTGGCCTCGCTGGAGGCCGACCGCGAAGCCATCCGCGCCGCGCGCCTGGCCAATGACCATGAGGGCCTGATCGAACAGGTACACCGCCTGAACGGGGCTTCACGCTATTGCGGCGTGCCGCAGTTGCGCGCGGCGTGCCAGCGCAGTGAAACCTTGCTCAAGCAGGAAAGCCCGCAGGCCCAGCAGGCACTGGATGAACTGGATGCGGCGATCAGCCGCCTGGCAGCCCAGGCGCGGTCGAGCGCTTGAGCTCACTGCCAAAAGCTACCCCGGACACGCCCGACAGAGGAACCCTGACCATGCGCGCGCTAGTGTTCAGCAGCCAGCATTACGACCAGGAAAGCTTCACCCGAGCCGCCAGCGGTAACCCCCTGGACCTGCATTTCCAGCCTGCCCGCCTGAGCCTCGACACCGCAGCGCTGGCCGACGGCTACGAGGTTGTCTGCGCCTTCATCAATGACGAACTGGACGCCCCGGTGCTGCAGCGCCTGGCCGACGGCGGCACGCGCCTGATCGCCCTGCGTTCGGCCGGCTACAACCACGTCGACCTGGCCGCTGCGCAACGCCTGGGCCTGGCCGTGGTGCGCGTACCCGCCTACTCACCGCACGCGGTGGCGGAGCACGCCGTGGCGCTGATCCTGGCGCTCAACCGGCGCCTGCACCGGGCCTACAACCGCACCCGTGAAGGGGACTTTACCCTGCATGGCCTGACCGGCTTCGACCTGCATGGCAAAACGGTCGGGGTCGTGGGTACCGGCCAGATCGGCGCAGCCTTCGCCCGCATCATGGCCGGTTTCGGCTGCCAGTTGCTGGCCTACGACCCCCACCCCAACCCGGAACTGCTGGCCCTCGGCGCGCGCTACCTGCCACTGCCCGAACTGCTACGCGAAGCGCGTATCATCAGCCTGCACTGCCCGTTGACCGAACACACCCGGCACCTGATCAACGCCCGGAGCCTGGCCGAAGTCCAGCATGGCGCCATGCTGATCAACACCGGCCGCGGCGCACTGGTCGACACCCCGGCACTGATCGACGCGCTGAAAAGCGGCCAGCTCGGCTACCTGGGGCTGGATGTCTATGAAGAGGAAGCCCAGCTGTTCTTCGAGGACCGCTCCGACCTGCCGCTGCAAGACGATGTGCTGGCGCGCCTGCTGACCTTTCCCAATGTCATCATCACCGCACATCAGGCGTTCCTGACCCGCGAGGCGCTGGCTGCGATCGCCACTACCACGCTGGACAACATCAACTGCTGGGCGGCAGGCAATCCACAGAATCTGGTCATGGGTTAATGCTAGGATACGCGGCATTTCTGGAGGACCCATGGTCGAGCACGATTTCCGCTATACCCTTTTCAACCCGCAACACACCCTGATCGAGTGCCGCGCCCTGGTGCCAGGCCGCTATCAGGTCACTGGCAACGGCGGTTCGATGCACAAAGGCGATACCCTGCTGGTGACCCTCAAAGGCAGCAAGGACCTGGCCATGCGCCTGACCGTGGAGAGCGTGCGCCACCTGATCAACCCGCGCGGCCAGTGGGTTGCCGTGGCCAGTGGCCCGGTGTTCAACGAGCTGGAAATCCTCAACTGGAAGGTTGAGTGCGACAACTGTGACGCCGCCCTGGACTTCGAGTTCGCCGTAGACGCCAAGCTGGGCAAGCAAGCCCGCCAGCCTGCTGCCAGCGCACGTATCGCCGAGCTGGGCTGGGCCAGCCGTGGCGACAAGCATGTGTGCCCGCGTTGCCAGGAGAGCGCCGAGTGAAGAATCTGCTGACCGGCGCGCTGATTGCCACCGGCCTGCTCGGCTGCGCTGCGCAACCTTCGAAGTTGCAGCAGGAGCGCAGCTATGTGCTGGAGTGGATTGGTGAGCGCCCGTTGATCGACTACAGCCACCTGACCCTGACCTTGGCCAGTGATGGCCGTGCCTATGGCAATGCCGGGTGCAACCACTGGTTTGCGCCCTACACGCTGGACGGCGAGCACCTGAGCTTCGGCAAGGTCGGCAAGACCCGCAAGCTGTGTGCGCCGGCGCTGATGGAGCAGGAAAAACGCTTCCTGCAGGCGCTGGAAACGGTGCAGCGCTGGGATGTGTCGCCCATCGAGCAACTGCGTTTCTGGCCGGCCGAGGGCAAGCCGCTGCGCTTCTGGCCTGAAGAAGGCTGAGCGCAGCTGCAAGCTTCAAGCTTCAAGCTTCAAGAAAAAGCAGATCCTAGCACCGGCCTGCTTTTCTTGTAGCTTGTAGCTTGTAGCTTGTAGCTTGTAGCTTGTAGCTTGTAGCTTGCAGCTTGCAGCTTGCAGCTTGTCACCCCTGCTTCAGGGCCTTGATCCTGGCCTGCAGCCCTTCGAGGGTCTGTTCGCCCAGCAACTGCTCACGCACCTTGCCCTTGTCATCGATGATGTAGGTTACCGGCAACGCCTCGCTGCGCGGCAGGTCATAGCGCTCGGCCGGGTCCTGGGCCAGTACGGTGAACCCGATGCCCAGGGTTTCGGCGGCCTGCTTCAGGTCCTGGCCCTGCAAACCATCGAAATTCACCCCCACCACCTTGATACCCTCGGCCGCCCACTGCTTGGCCGCGGTATTGAGTTCCGGGATTTCAGTGCGGCACGGGCCGCACCATTCCGCCCAGTAATTGAGCACCAGCCAGTGCCCGTCGATCTGTTCGGCCTTAACCGTATTGCCGTGCTGGTCTACGCCATAATCGGCACCGCAACCACCGAGCATCAGGCTCGCGGTGATGGCCAGTACTGCTGCCAGACGCCTTGCCATGGGTCAATCCTTCTCGAGTTTTAAAGCAAACTGGTCAGTCGCTGCGGTTAGAATAGCCGCCACAACCAGCTGGATGCGACCCCACATGACTGACCTCACGCTCTATCATAACCCGCGCTGCTCAAAATCCCGCGGCGCGCTGGAACTGCTCGAAGCCCGTGGCCTAACCCCGGTCATCGTGCGCTACCTCGAGACCCCGCCAGACGCCGCCACCCTCAAGACCTTGCTCGGCAAGCTGGGCCTGGCCCCACGGCAGCTGCTGCGCACGGGTGAGGATGAATACAAGGCATTGAACCTGGCCGACCCTGCACTGACCGATGCACAGCTGATCGAGGCCATGGTCCAGCACCCCAAGCTGATCGAGCGGCCGATCCTGGTTGCCGGTGACAAGGCGGTGATCGGTCGCCCACCAGAGAAAGTGCTGGAGATCCTGCCGTGAGCCAACCCTACATCCTGGTGCTTTACTACAGCCGCCATGGTGCCACCAGCGAAATGGCCAGGCACATCGCCCGCGGCATCGAGCTGGCCGGCATGGAAGCGCGCCTGCGCACGGTGCCGGCGATTTCCACTGAATGCGAAGCCGTGGCCCCGGACATTCCGGCCAGCGGCGCGCTGTACGCCACCCTCGACGACCTGCGCCACTGCGCCGGCCTGGTGCTGGGTAGCCCGACCCGCTTCGGCAACATGGCGGCACCGCTCAAGTACTTCCTCGATGGCACCAGCAGTCTGTGGCTGGGCGGTGAACTGGTAGGCAAGCCCGCCGGTGTGTTCACGTCTACCGCCAGCCTGCACGGTGGCCAGGAAACCACGCTGCTGTCGATGATGCTGCCGCTGATGCACCACGGCATGCTGGTAATGGGCCTGCCCTACAGCGAATCGGCACTGCTGGAAACACGCGGTGGTGGCACCCCTTATGGCGCCAGCCACCATGCCGGGGCAGACGGCAAGCGTGAACTCGACCCGCACGAGATCGCCCTGTGCCGCGCCCTTGGCCAACGCCTGGCGAGCACCGCCAAGGCCCTGGAGGCCGCGCGTGGCTAGGAAGCCCAAGGTGTTGCCGCCGCTGGCTTGGCTGGCACCGCGCTTGCGCCTGACGCGGGCGCTTAGCCTGGCGTTTTTCTTTGGCCTGATTGCCCTGCTGGTGGTGAACAACCTGTGGTTCGCCAACCTGCATGGGGCTCGGGTCGAGGTGATTCTGGCGATCGAACTGGTGCCGCTGCTATTGCTGCTGCCGGGCATGCTGCTGGGCAGCGCCCGGGCGCATGCCTGGACCTGCTTCGTGGTGAATATCTACTTCATCAAGGGCGTGCTGGCAGCCTTCGACCCGGCGCGGGCGGTGTTTGGCTGGGTTGAAGTGCTGGTCAGCCTGGGGCTGTTCATTGCCGGGCTGCTGTATGTGCGCTGGAAATTCCAGCATGAGCGGCGCATGGCGGGCGAAGGCAGTTGAGTCAAGGGGCTGCCTTGCAGCCCAATCGCCGGCAAGCCAGCACAGGTCTGCACATGGCTTGAGGCTGATGCGGTCGAGGTGGGAGCTGGCTTGCCGGCGATTGGGCCGCACAGCGGCCCAGACATGCTCAGTGGTTGACGGTATGCGCCAGCATCACCGACAACTGGCACAGCGGCCGCCCGCTTTCGGCGTGCCACTGGTTGAACACCTGCTGCACCAGCGCCAGGTCGCGCTGGCTGGTCGGCTGCTTGTCGATCACTTTTTGGGCAATCAGCGCCGCCGCCATGTCCTCGGTCGGGACAAAGGTGTCCTTGCCAACCATGCGCAAGAACCGTGGCGCCGACAAACCGCCGAGCTGGTTGCCATGCTTGGCTAGGTACTTCCACAGCCCGACAATGTCGGTCACCGGCCAGTCGGCAACGAACGCGCCAAAACTGCCATGCACCTTGGCGATGTCCAGCACCATCTGTGCATTGCGCGGCACGCTCTTGAGTTTGCCCAGGTGGCGGATGATGCGCTGATCCTGCATCAGCCGCTCCAGGTGTTCGGCGCCCATCAACACCACTTTTTCCGGGTCGAAGCCGAAAAACACCTGCTCGAAGGCCGGCCACTTGGCATCCACCAGGCTGTGCTTGAGGCCAGCGCGAAATACACGCAGGGCCAAGGTCGACAAGTAGCGGTCGTCGCTGATCTGGCGCAGTTGCGCCGGCGTGCGCGGCTGCGGCAGGAAGGCTTCCAACGCCTGGGCAGAGCCGAAGCGGTTCAGGCAGTACTCATGCAGCCACTGATAATCGCGCATAGGCCTAGATGTTCACCACGTCCAGGAAGCGCGGCGCCGCGTTTTCGTCGATCTTCAGGCTGGTGAAGTCGAACAGGTTGCGGTCGGCCAGCTGCGACGGCGCCACGTTCTGCAATGCACGGAAAATGCTCTCGGTACGGCCCGGGTGCTTGCGCTCCCACTCCACCAGCATGTCCTTGACCACCTGGCGCTGCAGGTTTTCCTGCGAGCCGCACAGGTTGCACGGGATGATCGGGAAGGCCTTCATGTCCGAGTAGGCCTGGATATCCTTCTCGCTGCAGTAGGCCAACGGGCGGATCACCACGTTGCGGCCATCGTCGGCACGCAGCTTCGGCGGCATGCCCTTGAGCGCGCCGTTGAAGAACATGTTGAGGAAGAAGGTTTCGACGATGTCGTCGCGGTGGTGCCCCAGCGCCATCTTGGTCGCACCGATTTCGTCGGCGAAGGTGTACAGCGTGCCACGGCGCAGGCGCGAGCACAGCGAGCAGGTGGTCTTGCCCTCGGGCACCAGCTCCTTGACCACCGAGTAGGTGTCCTTCTCGACGATGTGGTACTCGACCCCCAGCGCCTTCAGGTACGCCGGCAGCACGTGCTCGGGGAACCCTGGTTGCTTCTGGTCCATGTTCACCGCAACGATCTCGAAGGTGATCGGCGCCACCTTCTGCAGGTGCAACAGAACATCGAGCATGGTGTAGCTGTCCTTGCCGCCGGACAGGCAGACCATGACCTTGTCGCCATCCTCGATCATGTTGTAGTCGGTGATAGCTTCGCCGGCGAGACGACGCAGGCGTTTTTGCAGTTTGTTCTGGTTGACCGAGAGGGTGCCCATAGCGCTTGAATCCGCGAGGTGTGACAAAAGGCGGCTATTTTACGCACAAACGCGCCCGCGCTGTAGGCATTCCGACAAAGACTTCAATGTAATCAACAGGGCGGGCGACAGCGCAATTTGCTCTAAAAAGCGCGGTTTGTGCGGGTAACCGCTTCCTATACTGCGACATAAGGCCACATTACCGCTTGCTTCGGTGTTCGGCCTCGGGCCGCTTGCGCTCCATTTGGGGGCGTTTGGCAACATTGAGAGGAGTGACGGCATGATTCATCACGTTGTGGGGCTGTTTACCCATCCCGACCAGGAATGGCGGGAAATCCGTGGCGAAGAAGAATCCATCAGCCACATGTACCTGACGCACACCCTGATCCTTGCGGCGATTCCCGCAGTGTCCGCATTCATCGGCACCACCCAGGTCGGCTGGGTGATCGGCGACCGGCCGGCTGTGATGCTGACCATGGAGAGTGCCCTGTGGATGAGCATCATGTCCTACCTGGCGATGCTGGCCGGGGTAGCGGTAATGGGCGCGTTCATCCACTGGATGGCCCGCACGTACGATGCCAACCCATCCATGGCCCAGTGCATAGCGTTCGCCACCTATACGGCCACCCCATTGTTCATCGGCGGCCTGGCGGCGCTTTACCCACACTTGTGGCTGGGCATGCTGATCGGCACTGCGGCGGTCTGTTACACGGTGTACCTGCTGTACGTCGGCTTGCCGACCTTCATGAACATACCCGCTGACGAAGGCTTCCTGTTCTCCAGCTCGGTGCTGGCGGTGGGCCTGGTAGTGCTGGTGGCGATCATGGCCGCCACGGTGATCATCTGGGGACTGGGCGTGGGGCCGGTCTACACCAACTAGAACAGACTCGACCAACACCGGGGCATCAACCAGGGGCCGCCGCAAGGCGGCCCTTGGCTGAGCGCTGACCGGTGGCTCGGCACATGGCCCGAGGTTGCGGCATAATGATCGGGTCAGGAGAACCACCCCGCCATGCCCGAGCTGCTCAAGCAACGCGTCGAAACCTGTTACCAGCAAGCCGAAACCTTCTTCAAACGCCAGTTCCCGCGCCCGGAAATCAGCTTCAAGCTGCGCGGGCAAAAAGCCGGCGTCGCCCACCTGCACGAGAACCTGCTGCGTTTCAACCTGCAGTTGTACCGTGACAATCAGGAGGACTTTCTGCGCCAGACGGTCGCGCACGAAGTGGCGCACCTGGTGGCCCACCAATTGTTCGGTGACCGCATCCAGGCCCATGGCGAGGAATGGCAACTGATCATGCGCGGCGTATACGAACTGCCGCCAAACCGCTGCCATAACTACGAGGTGCAACGGCGCGTGGTGACCCGTTACATCTACCGCTGCCCTTGCCCGCAGAGCGACTTCCCGTTTACCGCCCAGCGGCACAAGCTGGTGCGCCAGGGCCGCCGTTACCTGTGCAAGCGTTGCCGGGAGATTCTGGTGTACAGCGGCGAGACCCGGGTTGAATAGGCCGGAACAGCCAATGGATAAATGCCTGTCAGTTAAGTAATTTGGGGCCGCTTTGCGACCCTTCGCGGGCACGCCCGCTCCTACAGGGAATCGCGCAACTCTTGCGTTCAGCGCCAGACGTGTGGGAGCGGGCGTGCCCGCGAAGGGCTGCAAAGCAGCCCCAGTAACGCTTAACTGACAGGCATTAACCCGAGGGTCGCCTTCTTCGTACCTACCTGCGCCTTATTTCTCGACGAAGGCACGCTCGATCAGGTAGTCGCCCGGCTCGCGCATGCGCGGGGAGATCTTCAGGCCGAAGCTGTCCAGCACTTCGCTGGTCTCGTCGAGCATGCTCGGGCTACCGCAGATCATCGCACGGTCGTCCTGCGGGTTGATCGGCGGCAGGCCGATGTCGCTGAACAGCTTGCCGCTGCGCATCAGGTCGGTCAGGCGGCCCTGGTTCTCGAACGGCTCGCGAGTCACGGTCGGGTAGTAGATCAGTTTTTCGCGCACCGCCTCACCGAAGAACTCGTTCTGTGGCAGGTGCTCGGTGATGAATTCGCGGTAGGCCACTTCGTTCACGTAACGCACGCCGTGCACCAGGATCACTTTTTCGAAGCGCTCGTAGGTTTCCGGGTCCTGGATGACGCTCATGAACGGCGCCAGGCCAGTGCCGGTGCTCAGCAGGTACAAGTGCTTGCCTGGGTTCAGGTCGTCCAGTACCAGCGTGCCGGTAGGCTTCTTGCTGATGATGATCTCGTCGCCTTCCTTCAAGTGCTGCAACTGCGAAGTCAGCGGGCCGTCCGGCACCTTGATGCTGAAGAACTCCAGGTGCTCTTCCCAGTTCGGCGAGGCGATGGAGTAGGCACGCATGAGCGGGCGGCCGCTTTCCTGCTGCAGGCCGATCATCACGAACTGACCGTTCTCGAAGCGCAGCCCCGGGTCGCGGGTGCACTTGAAGCTGAACAGGGTGTCGTTCCAGTGGTGCACACTGAGGACACGTTCGTGGTTCATGTTGCTCATCGATGGGGCTCCTGAAGAAAAACGCAGCGCGTGCAGCACGCACAGTTGCGCGATAGTTTAGGGGCAGCGACAATATCTGTTAACTGGATTATCAAGATATGTGTTATCGGTTATATCGATATGCGATTTACACTTCGTCAACTGCAAGTCTTCGTCGCGGTAGCCCAGCACCAGAGCGTCTCTCGAGCCGCTAGCCTGCTGGCCTTGTCGCAATCGGCCGCCAGCACCTCCATCACCGAACTGGAGCGGCAATCGAGCTGCCAACTGTTCGACCGCGCCGGCAAACGCCTGGCCCTCAACGCCCTCGGCCACCAGTTGTTGCCGCAGGCGGTCGCGCTGCTCGACCAGGCCAAGGAAATCGAAGACCTGCTCAATGGCAAGTCCGGTTTCGGCTCACTGGCGGTCGGCGCCACGCTCACCATTGGCAACTACCTGGCCACCCTGTTGATCGGCAGCTACATGCAGACCCACCCTGAGAGCCAGGTAAAGCTGCATGTCCAGAACACCGTGCATATCGTGCAGCTGGTCGCTCATTACGAAATTGATCTGGGTCTGATCGAAGGTGACTGCAACCACCCCGACCTGGAGGTCCAGCCTTGGGTGGAGGACGAACTGGTGGTGTTCTGCGCGCCCCAGCACCCGCTGGCCAAGCTGGGCCGTGCCGATATCGACAGCCTGTCGCAGGAAGCGTGGATCCTGCGCGAACAAGGCTCGGGGACACGCCTGACCTTCGACCAGGCCATGCGCCACCACCGCGCCAACCTCAACATCCGCCTGGAACTGGAGCACACCGAGGCGATCAAGCGTGCAGTGGAATCGGGGTTGGGTATCGGCTGCATTTCACGCCTGGCCCTGCGGGACGCCTTTCGCCGTGGCAGCCTGGTACCGGTGGAAACCCCGGAGCTGGACCTGATGCGCCAGTTCTACTTCATCTGGCACAAGCAGAAGTACCAGACCTCGGCCATGCGCGAATTTCTGGAGCTCTGCCGCAACTTCACCGCGGGCTTCACCCGCAGCGACGAAATCGTGTTGCCGCCGATCGCTTAAAGCAGGATCACTCCCCACACCAGCGCCACCATGCTCAGCGCCACCAGCTGTGCGGCGCTGCCCATGTCCTTGGCGTTTTTCGACAGCGGGTGGCGCTCCAGCGAAATGCGATCGATAGCAGCCTCGATCGCAGAGTTGAACAGCTCGACAATCAACCCCAGCAGGCACACGGCGATCATGATCGCCCGCTCTGCACGGCTGACCGGCAGCCAGAACGCCACCGGGATCAGCAGCACGTTGAGCAGCACCAGTTGGCGGAATGCCGCCTCGCCCTTGAAGGCCGCGCGCAGGCCGTCCAGCGAATAGCCAGCGGCGTTGAAGATACGTTTGAGGCCGGTCTGGCCCTTGAATGGCGATGTCATGTGAGTCATTTCACAACAGAAGGCCGGCAGGCTAGACCGGCTCAGGTCAAAAAAGCGTGAAGCCGCACGCGTCAGTGGCTGGCAACTGATTCAAGTTGTTGCAACAGCAGCGCAGCCTGGGTGCGGGTGCGCACCCCCAGTTTACGGAAAATCGCCGTGACGTGGGCCTTGATGGTGGCTTCCGAGACATTCAGCTCATAGGCAATCTGCTTGTTCAGCAGGCCTTCGCAAACCATGGTCAGTACCCGGAACTGCTGCGGCGTGAGGCTCGCCAGGCCTTCACTGGCGGCCTTGGCCTCGGCCGAAACATCGACCTTCTCGAACGCCTGCGGCGGCCACCAGACTTCGCCGTCGAGCACTTTGCGCACCGCATCCTGGATCACTTCCAGCGGGCTGGACTTGGGAATGAAGCCACTGGCGCCAAACTCGCGGGACTTGACCACCACGGCGGCCTCCTCCTGCGCCGAAACCATCACCACGGGAATTTGCGGGTATTGCCCGCGCAGCAGCACCAGCCCGGAAAAACCGTAGGCACCCGGCATGTTCAGGTCGAGGAGCACGAGGTCCCAGTCGGCTTTTTCGCTCAACCGCACCTCCAGCTCGGCAATGCTCGCAACCTCGACCAGGCGAACGTCGGGGCCAAGGCCGAGGGTAACGGCCTGGCGCAGGGCGCCGCGAAACAGCGGGTGGTCATCGGCAATCAGGATTTCGTAAGTGGCCATCGATCTAAGGATCCTGTTCTGTCCCGGACACTGGGGGTTGCCAAGTGCCCGACGGGGAATCGGCGCCAAGCATGCCGAGCACGGTCAAGGGTGGTCAAGCCAACCGCCTTGCCGCCTCGCCCACCCTGGCTGCCAGCCTCGTCATTATGAACCAAAGCCGGGTGGGTGCCCCTTGGACTATAGGAAGGTATGCAAACGCTGATGGGTCTCGTCCTGCTCGTCCAGCGGCAGGCGCCGCTTGCCACTGAGGTAATGCAGGCTGAATACATCCAGGTAGGCATCCAGCGCCTGCGACGCCAGGCTATCGCCGGCCAGCTCCAGGCACATGGCTGCAACTTCTGCGGTGCAGAAGTGATCATCGCGCTTGGAGCGGCGCAGGCGGTAGCGTGACATCTGTTCGGCCTGCAGGCTCAACACCGGGAACCGGTCCAGGTAGGGGCTTTTGCGGAACATCTTGCGCGCCTCGGTCCAGGTGGCATCCAGCAGGATGAACAGCGGACGCTTGCCCGGCTCACGCACCACCTCGCTGACCACCCGCTGCGGGGCGACGAACTCACCTGGGAAAACGATGTAGGGCTGCCAGTGCGGGTCGTCGAGCAGGGCCAGCAGGCGCTCGTCAACCGAGGTGCGCAGCCAGCCGAATGCCGAGGTATCTTCGATCAGGTCGGCAATCAGCCAGCCGGTATTGGTGGGTTTCAGCGGCTCGGTGTCGTGCATCAGCAGGCACATGCCGGCGTCGGCCTGCACACGGGGCTTCCAGGCGCACAGGCAATGGCTGGCAATGACCCGGCAATCCGGGCAACGCTCGGCCCGCGACCCTCGGGCAATGAAAGGCTTGTTGCTGCGGGCCAGGCGCTCGGCACGCAGGCGCGCTACCGCATGGCTCATGCCGGCAGGCCTGTGGAAAGATGGGAAATGGGCACAAGGATGGCTCTGGGAAAACAAGGGCGCCAGTTTACCAGAATCCTTATAATCGGGCTTTCCCGTACCCTTGGGCTACCGCCAGCCCAGGGTTGACGGAACGCCGTCGACCCGCGCATGTCAAAGCGCCAGTCATCGAACCAGGAGATACCCATGCTGCGCCTTATCGCCCCCGCCCTGAGCCTGATGCTCGCCCTGCCCCTGGCAGCCCAGGCGGCTTCCAAACAGGACTACGACCTGAACAAGATGCTGGAAAAGGTCGCCAAAGAGAGCAGCGTCGGCACCCCACGTGCCATCAATGAAGACATCCTCGACCAGGGTTACACCGTGGAAGGCAAGGCGCTGGTCAACCACCTCAGCGTGCGCCAGAGCCACGCCGAGCGCATGCAGGCCAACCCTGCACAGGTGCGCAGCCAATTGGGCGACAGCGTGTGCCGCAATAACGGCTTCCGCAACCTGATGTCCAAGGGCGCGGTGATGGTTTACCGGTTCACCGTCTACAAAACCAACCAGCCGATCATGGACCAGGCCTTCGACAATGCCAGCTGCGTAGCCGGCAACAAGAAGAAGTAAACGCCGCGCCCAGGCTACACCTGGTTTTCCTCCCGTGCGCGCCAGTGCCCCTCGGCAGCTTCGGCGCGCATCTCGGCCAATAGCGCCTGCACGTAGCGCGACTGGCATTCCAAGCCTGCGAGCCGGCGCTGGCACTCGGCCTCCAGGCTCAGGTGATGTACCTGGGCGGCACGTTCCAGTTGCTGGTAGAGCTGCAGGTCCACTTCGATGAGCAAGCGATGCATACCGCCACCTCCCGCATCGATACGTTTCGCTTTACCAGTTAACCAAACCCCTGCCCCCACTGGCCACGTGCCGACGGGTGGCGCTGGCAATCCCCCCGGCACGATCGGCCGCCACGGTCTAGATTGAGGTTTAGAGGTATTGGTGCAGAAGGAGACGTTGCATGCCTTACCAATCGAACGAATCGCTGTTCAGCCACTTCCAGGACAACCATATCGACCTGAGCCACATCGACGCCCAATTGCAACTGGTTGCACCCGACAGCCCGAACCTGCCGCTGTACCGTGACATGATGCTGACCATCCTGCGCATGGCCCACGATGACAGTGATCGCTGGAGCGCCAAGATCACCCTGCAGGCCTTGCGCGAACTGGACCAGTCGTTCCGCACCCTGCAGCGCTACAAGGGCCGCCGCAAGGTGACCGTGTTCGGCTCGGCGCGTACGCCGCTGGAACACCCGATGTATGCACTGGCCCGTGAACTGGGCGCTACCCTGGCGCGCTCGGACCTGATGGTCATCACCGGGGCGGGGGGCGGCATCATGGCCGCAGCCCACGAAGGTGCCGGCAGCGCCCACAGCCTGGGCTTCAACATCACCCTGCCTTTCGAACAACATGCCAACCCTACGGTGGACGGCACCGACAAGCTGCTGCCTTTCCACTTCTTCTTCATCCGCAAACTGTTCTTCGTCAAGGAGGCCGATGCCCTGGTGCTGTGCCCGGGCGGCTTCGGCACCCTCGATGAGGCGCTGGAAGTGCTGACCCTGATCCAGACCGGCAAAAGCCCGCTGGTCCCCGTGGTATTGCTGGACTCACCGGGCGGCAGCTTCTGGCGTGATTGCCTGGGCTTCATCAGCCGCCAACTGGAGGACAACCATTACATTCTGCCCAGCGACCTGAAGCTGGTGCGCCTGGTGCACAGTGCCGAGGAGGCGGTGGAGGAAATCAACCAGTTCTACCGCAACTATCACTCCAGCCGCTGGTTGAACAGCCAGTTCGTGATCCGCATGCATCACGCCCTGAGCGAGGCGGCGCTGTCTGACATCGAGGAAGGCTTTGCTGACCTGCGCCTGAGCGGCAAGTACCACCAGCAAGCAGACAGCAGCGCCGAACATGAGTTGGGGGACTACAGCCACCTGACCCGTTTGTCGTTCGCCTTCAATGGCCGAAACCAGGGGCGCCTGCGCGAACTGGTGGACTTTATCAACCTGCCGGAGAACTGGGCCAAGCCACAGCCCATGCATACCACGCAGCGGGCCAGGGAGGCGTTGAAGGCCAGCTGATCAGGCACTAGGGGCAGCGCGCTGGAGAGTACCGGCGTTGCCGATGTTCCCGGCTGAGGCCGCTGCTACGGGGATTGTTGCGAGGTCTGCGGCGCCTAGTAATCGTCGAGGTCTCGCCCGCTGAGCAAGCGGCCGATCATGTCCATGGTGAAGCCCCGATAGGCGAGAAAGCGGGTTTGCTGGGCGCGGCTGCGCGGGTCCTGCGGGCGTTGCCCGGCGAACTTGCGCTGCCATACATCCCGCATACGTTCGGCCCAATCCACGCCGCTTTCACGCAGCGCCTGCTCAATGTCGGCGCGCAGCAAACCACGCTGCCCCAGCTCTTCACGAATACGTGCTGGGCCATAGCCAGAACCGGAACGGTAACGTATGAAGCTCTCGAGGTAACGGGCTTCACTCAGCAGCCCCTCTTCAGTGAGCCGGTCGAGCTCTGGCTCGATCAGCTCATCGGAGGCACCGCGCTGACGCAACTTGCGCGTCAGCTCGACGCGACCATGCTCACGTCGCGCAAGCAGGTCCATGGCTGTCCGCCGAATGGCGACGGGGGTGTCGAGTACGGCGGACATGTTCAGCTATAAACCACGCGATCAATAACCGGCTTCAGCGTCGGCCATGTCGTCGGCACCCGCTTCGACAGCGGCAGCTTTACCGGCTGCGGCTACAGCGCCAGCGTTCAGCAGCTTCTCACGGATCTGCCTCTCGATCTCGGTACCGATAGCCGGGTTTTCCGCCAGGTACTTGGCCGCGTTGGCTTTACCTTGGCCGATCTTGTTGCCCTGGTAGGCATACCAGGCACCGGACTTCTCGACCAGGCCTTGGGCAACGCCCAAGTCGATGATCTCACCGTTACGGTAGATACCCTTGCCGTAGAGGATCTGGAACTCGGCCTGACGGAACGGAGGCGAGACCTTGTTCTTGACGATCTTGACGCGGGTTTCGCTGCCGACCACCTCGTCGCCTTCCTTGACAGCGCCGGTGCGGCGGATGTCCAGACGCACAGAGGCGTAGAACTTCAGGGCGTTACCACCGGTGGTGGTTTCCGGGCTACCGAACATGACGCCGATCTTCATGCGGATCTGGTTGATGAAGATGACCAGGCAGTTGGCGTTCTTGATGTTACCGGTGATCTTGCGCAGCGCCTGGGACATCAGGCGAGCCTGCAGGCCCACGTGCATGTCGCCCATTTCGCCTTCGATCTCGGCCTTGGGTACCAGCGCGGCCACCGAGTCGACGATGATCACGTCAACTGCGTTGGAACGCACCAGCATGTCGGTGATTTCCAGGGCCTGCTCACCCGTGTCCGGCTGCGAGACCAGCAGGTCGTCGACATTGACGCCCAGCTTGCCGGCATATTCAGGGTCGAGTGCGTGCTCGGCGTCGACGAAGGCGCAGGTGGCGCCATTCTTCTGGGCTTCGGCGATAACCGACAGGGTCAGCGTGGTCTTACCCGACGATTCCGGACCGTAGATTTCGACGATACGGCCCTTTGGCAGACCACCAATGCCCAAGGCAATGTCCAGGCCCAGAGAGCCGGTAGAGATGGCCGGGATAGCCTGGCGCTCGTGGTCGCCCATGCGCATTACCGCGCCTTTACCGAATTGACGTTCGATCTGACCCAGGGCCGCAGCCAAGGCGCGCTTCTTGTTGTCGTCCATTGAAATCCTCACGTGTTCGACGGGCCCTGACGGCCGCAATACCTGTATAAGTAGCCAGTATTATTCCACAGGCTAGCGCTGGCGCAAACCCCTGTCTTCGATTTCCTCGCCAACAAGCTGTAACAAGCCGTCTAACGCGGCGCTCACCGTCTGTCGGCGCACCGCCTCACGGTCGCCGTCGAACTGCCGCCGCTGGCTGGTCACCCGACTGCCGTCGCCCCAGGCCAGCCACACGGTACCCACGGGTTTGGCCGGCGAGCCGCCATCCGGCCCCGCCACCCCGCTTACCGCCACGGCAAAGCGCGCGCCGCTGGCCGCCTGGGCGCCGCGGACCATGGCCTCGACCACCTCCTGGCTTACCGCCCCCACCTGCCCGAACAGCGCCTCGGGCACCCCCAGCTGGCGGGTTTTCTGGGCATTGGAATACGTCACGTAACCGGCCTCGAACCAGGCGGAGCTACCGGGGATGCGTGTGATGGCTTGCGCGATGCCGCCGCCCGTGCAGGACTCGGCAGTGGTCACTTGGGCATCCAAACGGCGCAGATGTTCACCCAAACGGGCGGCAAGCAGGGTGATCGGGTCCATGTCGGGCTCCTCCAGGGCGGCCCTCTACCCTACCACCCTGCTGGCAACCTGGCTCAGGAAACCTGCAGCACCGCAGCGGCCTGCAGCGGCTGCCGGCCAGTGTTCCGTGCGTGCCTGCATCTCGCGAAAAAAGCCTGTACCATTGCCGGTTTACCGCCAACCAGATCACCCGCTGTAAGGCCCTGAATGTCTGATCTCTCCGCACACACCCCGATGATGCAACAGTACTGGAAGCTGAAGAATCAGCACCCGGACCAGTTGATGTTCTACCGCATGGGCGACTTCTACGAGATCTTCTACGAAGATGCGAAAAAAGCCGCCAAACTGCTGGACATCACGCTGACCGCGCGCGGCCAGTCGGCCGGCCAGTCCATCCCCATGTGCGGGATTCCGTTCCATTCGCTGGAAGGTTACCTGGCCAAGCTGGTCAAACTGGGCGAATCGGTGGTGATCTGCGAGCAGATCGGCGACCCGGCGACCAGCAAGGGCCCGGTCGAGCGCCAGGTGGTGCGCATCATCACCCCCGGTACGGTCAGCGATGAAGCCCTGCTCGACGAACGCCGCGACAACCTGATTGCCGCGCTGCTCGGTGACGAGCGCCTGTTCGGCCTGGCCGTACTGGACATCACCAGCGGTAACTTCAGCGTGCAGGAGATCAAGGGCTGGGAAAACCTGCTGGCCGAACTCGAGCGCCTGAACCCGGTCGAGCTGCTGATCCCCGACGACTGGCCACGCGACCTGCCCGCCGAGAAGCGCCCGGGCGCGCGGCGCCGTGCACCGTGGGACTTCGACCGCGACTCAGCGCGCAAGGCCTTGTGCCAGCAGTTCGCAACCAAGGACCTGAAAGGCTTCGGCTGCGACAAGCTGACCCTGGCCATCGGTGCCGCTGGCTGCCTGCTGACCTACGCCAAGGAAACCCAGCGCACGGCGCTGCCGCACCTGCGCAGCCTGCGCCATGAGCGCCTGGACGATACGGTCATCCTCGATGGCGCCAGCCGGCGCAACCTGGAACTGGACATCAATCTGGCCGGCGGGCGCGACAATACCCTGCAATCGGTGGTCGACCGCTGCCAGACGGCAATGGCCAGCCGCCTGCTGAGCCGCTGGCTGAACCGCCCGCTGCGCGACCTCAAGGTGCTCCAGGCACGCCAGGACTCGATTCGCTGCCTGCTCGACGGCTACCGTTTCGAAAAGCTGCAGCCACAGCTGAAAGAAATTGGCGACATCGAGCGCATCCTGGCGCGTATCGGCCTGCGTAACGCCCGCCCGCGTGACCTGGCCCGGCTGCGCGACGCCCTGGGCGCGCTGCCCGAGCTGCAGAACGCCATGACCGAGCTCGAAGCGCCGCACCTGGCACGCCTGGCTGCGATCACCGATACCTACCCCGAGCTGGCCAGCCTGCTGGAACGGGCGATCATCGACAACCCGCCGGCGGTCATCCGCGATGGGGGCGTGCTCAAGGCCGGTTACGACAACGAACTGGACGACCTGCTGGCCATCAGCGAAAACGCCGGGCAGTTCCTGATCGACCTCGAAGCCCGCGAAAAGGCGCGCACCGGCCTGGCCAACCTGAAGGTCGGCTACAACCGGGTGCACGGCTACTTCATCGAGCTGCCGACCAAGCAGGCCGAACAGGCCCCCGGCGACTACATTCGTCGCCAGACCCTCAAAGGTGCCGAACGCTTCATCACGCCGGAGCTGAAGGCCTTCGAGGACAAGGCATTGTCGGCCAAGAGCCGCGCCCTGGCCCGCGAGAAGATGCTCTACGACGCCCTGCTGGAAACCCTGATCAGCCACCTGGCGCCGCTGCAGGACAGCGCTGCCGCCCTGGCCGAACTGGACGTACTCAGCAACCTGGCCGAGCGCGCGCTGAACCTCGACCTGAACTGCCCACGCTTTGTCGACGAGCCCTGCCTGCGGATCGAGCAAGGCCGTCACCCGGTCGTCGAGCAGGTACTGACCACGCCGTTCGTGGCCAACGACCTGGGCCTGGACAACAACACGCGCATGCTGATCATCACCGGCCCGAACATGGGCGGTAAGTCCACCTACATGCGCCAGACCGCCCTGATCGTGCTGCTGGCCCACATCGGTAGTTTCGTACCGGCCGCCAGCTGCGAGCTGTCGCTGGTCGACCGCATCTTCACCCGTATCGGCTCCAGTGACGACCTGGCCGGCGGGCGCTCGACATTCATGGTCGAGATGAGCGAAACCGCCAACATCCTGCACAATGCCACTGACCGCAGCCTGGTGCTGATGGACGAAGTGGGCCGGGGCACCAGCACCTTCGACGGCCTGTCGCTGGCCTGGGCCGCCGCCGAGCGGCTGGCCGAACTGCGCGCTTATACGCTGTTCGCCACCCACTATTTCGAGCTCACCGTGCTGCCGGAAAGCGAGCCACTGGTGGCCAACGTGCACCTGAACGCCACCGAGCACAACGAACGCATCGTGTTCCTGCACCACGTACTGCCTGGGCCTGCCAGCCAGAGCTACGGCCTGGCGGTAGCACAGCTGGCGGGCGTGCCGGCGGTGGTGATCCAGCGTGCCCGCGAACACCTTGGCCGGCTGGAAACCAGCAGCCTGCCCCATGAGCAGCCCGTGGCCCAAAAGGCCAAGGACGCGCCGCAGGTGCCGCACCAGAGCGACCTGTTCGCCAGCCTGCCACACCCGGCCATCGAAAAGCTGGGCAAACTGCAGCTGGACGACATGACCCCGCGTCAAGCTATCGAAATGCTATATCAACTAAAGAACCTGTTATAACGGCGCCCATTACAAGCTGGTAGAATCCGCCGCGGTTTGCTGGTGCTGCAGGTTATTAGCCTGGCCTGCAGCCACATGCCCGTAAACCGCGCGGCCCCGAGAGGAAGGGCCGCCGCCGTCGCCTGAGGAGAGAATTAAAAATGACCTTCGTTGTCACCGACAACTGCATCAAATGCAAATACACCGACTGCGTGGAAGTCTGTCCGGTGGACTGCTTCTACGAAGGCCCGAACTTCCTGGTTATCCACCCGGACGAGTGCATCGACTGCGCCCTGTGCGAGCCGGAGTGCCCAGCGCAAGCGATTTTCTCGGAAGACGAAGTGCCCGCGGGCATGGAGAACTTCATCGAGCTGAACGCCGAGTTGGCGGAAATCTGGCCGAACATTACCGAGCGTAAGGATGCCCTGCCAGACGCCGAAGAGTGGGATGGCAAGACTGGCAAGATTGCCGACCTGGAGCGCTGAAATGCCAAAAGGCCCTGCGGGGCCTTTTTTTGTGCCGGCAAAAACTGCGGACAAAAAAAGGGGCGGTTTGACCCGCCCACATTTTTTCCGTAGTCCCTGCTTGTCCCACACATCATCCTGATGAAATCGCGTCTTGCGATGTCCTTGGCCTTCATCCTGAAAGCCTGTGCATGTCCCTGTGCACAGTTCGTATACTAGCGGGTTCAGCAGCGCGGGCAAGCGCCGGAGTTTGCCGGATATTGCCGGGGAAACATTTACTCACCTGAAGATAAACCTTGTTTTCCAACAGGTTATGAAAAACCAGCATCTGAAAACGACATTGATTTACTGCCGCTCGCTAGAATGGCTTACAGCACGAGTAAGCAAAGGCTTACAGCAGGTGTTAGCAGGGTAGCGCATTACATATTCGACAGGTTTTTTGCCGGGCAGTTCTGGGGGCTTTTGCCGTGCTTCAACCCACAAACAAAAACGCCCCGACGGTATCGGGGCGTTCGTGAGCGACTGCCTTGGCTACTGGAACAAAGACTCGCTGGACAAGCCGTTCTTCTCCAGGATCTCGCGCAGGCGCTTCAGGCCTTCTACCTGAATCTGCCGCACCCGTTCGCGGGTCAGGCCAATCTCCAGCCCAACATCCTCCAGGGTGCTGCTTTCGTGCCCACGCAGCCCGAAGCGGCGTACCACCACCTCCCGCTGCTTGTCGGTCAACTCGCCCAGCCACTGGTCGATGCTCTGCGACAGGTCGTCATCCTGCAGCAGTTCGCAAGGGTCGGTGGGACGGTCGTCGGTCAAGGTATCGAGCAGGGTCTTGTCTGAATCCGGGCCGAGCGAAACGTCCACCGACGACACCCGCTCGTTCAGGCCGAGCATGCGCTTGACCTCGGCAACGGGCTTTTCCAGCAAGGTGGCGATTTCTTCCGGCGAGGGTTCGTGGTCCAGCTTCTGCGTCAACTCGCGCGCAGCGCGCAGGTAGACGTTGAGCTCCTTGACCACGTGGATCGGCAGGCGGATGGTACGGGTCTGGTTCATGATCGCCCGTTCGATGGTCTGGCGAATCCACCAGGTCGCATAGGTCGAGAAACGGAAACCGCGCTCCGGGTCGAACTTCTCCACCGCACGGATCAGACCCAGGTTGCCTTCCTCGATCAGGTCGAGCAACGACAGGCCACGGTTGACGTAACGACGGGCAATTTTCACAACCAGGCGAAGGTTGCTTTCAATCATGCGCTTGCGGCCGGCAGGATCACCTTTTTGCGACAGACGCGCAAAATAGACTTCCTCTTCCGGCGACAGCAGTGGCGAGAAACCGATCTCGTTGAGGTAAAGCTGGGTGGCATCTAGCGCCCGGGTGTAGTCGATATACTTGTGTTGCTTGAGCGAAGAGCCCGACTTGGCCCTCGTCCGAACCGAAGATACAGCAGGTTCGTCTGACACCACATCCGTTTCCAAAACGATGCCCGTCTCCATCAGGAGGACGTCATCGTCGATGTCAAACTCCGGCACTTCTTTACTGAGAGCCATTGTTATAGTCCTTTGCTGAGTTCGAACTCAGACTCGAGCGGCACCTTTATCCCTGGCAGCGCTTGAGCCTGTCCCCTCTACATCACAGGAACAGGCCGGGTACAACGGTCAACGACGTGGCAGGAACTGGAGCGGATCGACGGGTTTGCCCTGGCGGCGAATCTCGAAATGCAGCTTCACCCGATCAGTGCCCGTGGACCCCATTTCAGCAATCGACTGCCCTGCCTTGACCTGCTGCCCCTCCCGAACCAACAGCCTGCGGTTGTGACCGTAGGCACTGACGTAGGTATCGCTGTGCTTGATGATGATCAGCTCGCCGTAGCCCCTTAATCCACTCCCGGCGTAAACCACTGCACCATCAGACGCAGCAAAAACAGGCTGTCCCAAATCACCGGCGATATCAATGCCTTTATTCAAACTACCGTTTGAAGCAAATTTTCCAATCAGCACCCCATTGGCGGGCCAGGTCCACCCCCCTACCGCGCGCTCTGCGGCAGGCACAGTGGCGACCACCGGCGCGCTGGTGGTGCCAGCCGGGGTAGCGGGTTTGCTGGAACTGGCGGGCGCTGTGACAGGCCGCCGCGTGACCGTGGTGCGGCTTGAAGAGGACGGACCGGACACCACTGTGGTGCTGCTGCCGGAGCCGCTGCTGAAACGAATCGCCTGGCCCGGGCGGATGGTGTAGGGCGGCGCGATACCATTACGGGCCGCCAGCTCCTTGTAATCCCAGCCATAACGGAAGGCGATGGAGAACAGGGTATCGCCAGGCTTGACGACGTATTGCCCGGAGGTCACCGTCGGGCGCTTGGGCGCACTGCTGTTGCGGTCGACCACGCGCGCGCTGTTGCTGCCGGTGCTCGAGCAACCCACCAGTAGCGTGCCCATGGCCAATGCAATCACCAGAAGCTTGAAGCCCGAACCGTCCTTGCGCTGCCGAATGACTGTGTGACCCACCCGCGCTCCCCTCATGGTGCCGAAAAACGATATGAAGACAAGAAATGCAATATTGTTGCAATTATAACCAAGCGAGCCGGGATTGGCAGGCCGCCGCCAGGCTGTTGCGCAGCGTTACTGCAAGCGATGCGTTTACGCCACGCCCCGCCTGATAGACAGGGCGGCGCCGCGAGAATTCGCCGCCCACGCAAAAATACCCCGGCCGCGCACCGGTGCTGCTCAGGCCAGCGGCCCGTTCAGCAACGGGACAAAACGCACCGCACCGAGTACGCGACGCGAGAAGCCATGCTCTTCGCGGACGATCAGCATCAATTGCTGCGCTTCGCCCGCAGGCCCTACCGGTATGACCAGCCGGCCACCGGGAGCCAGTTGGTCAAGCAGCGCCTGGGGCACTTCCGGTGCCACGGCGGTGACGATGATGCCGTTGTACGGTGCCAGCGCCGGCCAGCCCTCACAACCGTCGCCCCAGCGGAACACCACGTTGCGCAGGTTCAGCTCCAGCAGGCGTTCCTTGGCACGGTCTTGCAGCACCTTGATGCGCTCCACCGAGAATACCCGCTCGACCAACTGCGCCAGCACCGCCGTCTGGTAGCCGGACCCGGTGCCGATCTCCAGCACCTTGTCCAGCGGCCCGGCTTCAAGCAGCAACTCGCTCATGTGGGCAACCATGAATGGCTGCGAGATGGTCTGGTTGTGGCCGATTGGCAGTGCGGTGTCTTCGTAGGCGCGGTGCGCCAGCGCTTCGTCGACGAACAGGTGGCGCGGGGTGCGGCGGATCACGTCGAGCACCTGGGTGTTCGAGACGCCCTCTTCGCACAGGCGCTGGATCAGCCGCTCCCGGGTCCGTTGGGAGGTCATGCCGATGCCCCGCCGCAGCATATCGTCCTCGCGCATCAGAGCAGGCCCTCCAGCCAACCATCGAGCTGCTCGAAGGCATCACTGAAGGTGCGGTCGAGTTGCAGCGGGGTGATCGACACGTAACCCTGCATCACCGCATGGAAGTCGGTGCCCGGGCCGCCGTCCTCGGCATCGCCGGCAACGGCGATCCAGTAGCCTTCCTTGCCGCGCGGGTTGACCACCTTCGTTGGCGCGGCAGCCCGCGCGCGGTGCCCCAGCCGGGTCAGCTGGATGCCGCGGATGTGCGCCAACGGCAGGTTGGGAATGTTGACGTTGAGCACGGTACGCGGGGGCAGTGCCAGGCGCGACTGCGCCTCGACCAGGCGCCGGGCGATATGCGCCGCGGTCGGCAGGTTGTCGGGCTGGCGCGAGAGCAGCGAGAACGCCAGCGACGTCCCCCCGAGGAAGCGCCCCTCCAGCGCCGCGGCGACCGTACCCGAATACAGTACGTCGTCCCCCAGGTTGGCACCCAAGTTGATCCCCGACACGACCATGTCCGGGGTGTACGGCAACAGCCCGTTGAGCCCCAGGTGCACGCAGTCGGTCGGCGTACCGTTGAGGCTGATGAAGCCGTTGGCCAAGGTCTGCGGGTGCAGGGGCCGGTCCAGCGTCAGCGAACTGCTGGCGCCGCTCTTGTCTTGCTCCGGGGCAATTACCGCGCACTCGGCGTAATCCGCCAGCGCAGCGTGCAGCGCGGCGATCCCGGGTGCGGTAACACCGTCGTCGTTCGAAATCAGAATACGCATGGGCTGTCCGTCTGCCCTGCCGACACCAGATCCACGACTTCACGCACCACCACGGTGGCGAAGCATCCGGCCGGCAGGAGGAATTCCAGTTGCAGGATATCAGGCTCGGGATAATGCCACGTAAGGCCGCCAATAGGGAGCCGCAGAATACGCCGTTCGTGATCCATGCCCGCCAGGGCCAGCCATTGGCACAGCGCCGGTTGCTGGTCGCCTACGGCATTTTCCAGCTGCGCCGGTGCGGCGGCGGCGGGCGAACCGCCCGCGCCCCACATCGGGCCAGTCGGGTGCAGGTCGAGAATGGCCAGGCGCGGGTCGGTACATTCCGCTTCACCTGCAGGGAAAAAACTGCGGCTGTCGGTGAACGCCAGCAGATCGCCGACCTGGGCCCGGTTCCAGCTGCCGTCGGCGACACGCGCCGCCAGCACCTGGTTGAACAGGTAGCTGCGCCCGGCCGACAGCAGCCGTGAGCGCGTGTTGCGTTGCTCGGGCAAGGCCTTGCGCGCCGCCCAGTCCAGGGCGTCATGCACATTGCCACCGCCGTGACCGAAGCGTTGGCTGCCGAAGTAGTTGGGCACGCCTTGTTGCTTGAGCAGTTGCAGCCGCGCATCCAGCGCCTGGTGATCGGCATTCAGCGCGGTCAGGCGCAAGGTGAAGCCGTTGGCCGAATGCGCACCACGCTGCAGCTTGCGCTGGTGGCGCACCTGCTTGAGCACGCGCAGGGTGGCATCTTCGGCGCGTGACAGGTCCGGGTCGGCCTTGCCTGGCAGGTGCAGGCTGAACCACTGGCGGGTCAGCGCCTGGCGGTCCTTCAGCCCGGCATAGCTGATGCTGCGCACCGGCACGCCTGCGGCGCGGGCCAGGCGGCGGGCGGCTTCTTCGGTATTGAGGTCACGCTTTTCGACCCACAACCACAGGTGCTCGCCCTGGCCCGACAACGGGATATCCAACACCTCGTCGACCTGGAAATCCTCGGCCACTGCCTTGAGCACAGCGGTGCCCAATACCTCGCCCGATGCACGCGGGCCCAGCAGTTGCAGTTCCGTCATGCTGGCAGCAGCAGGGCAACCGAATGCACGGCAATGCCCTCCTCGCGGCCGCAGAAACCGAGTTTTTCGGTGGTGGTGGCCTTGACGTTGACCTGGTCGAGTTCGACTTGCAGATCTTCGGCGATCAACTGCCGCATGGTTTCGATGTGCGGGGCCATTTTCGGCGCCTGGGCGACGATGGTGGCGTCGACGTTGCCGACCTTCCAGCCCTTGGCGTGGACGATGCCCACCACGTGCCGCAACAGCACGCGGCTGTCGGCACCCTTGAACTGGGGGTCGGTGTCGGGGAAGTGCTTGCCGATGTCACCCAGCGCTGCAGCGCCAAGCAAGGCATCGCTCAGGGCGTGCAGCAGCACGTCGCCGTCGGAATGGGCCAGCAGGCCGAATGTGTGCGGGATACGCACCCCGCCCAAGGTAATGAAATCACCGTCGCAGAAACGATGCACATCGTAGCCGTGGCCAATACGCATAAGAAAACGCCCTGAATGAGTCAGGGCGTGATTCTACCTGCTTTGGCTGCCATTGGGGCTGGAGGTGATCGCCTCAGAATTTTAGCGCCTATGCGATCAAGCGCCGCGCTGGCGGCGCTCGATCTCACAGACACCGAAAATGCAAAGCCCTACACCCGCCCCAGCGCCACCGCATGGTGGCGCAGGTGCTCTTCGATGAAGCTGGCAATGAAGTAGTAGCTGTGGTCATAGCCTGGCTGCAGGCGCAGGGTCAGCTCGTGGCCACCCTTGCGTGCTGCCTGCTCCAGCGCTTCAGGTTTGAGCTGCTTTTCGAGGAAGTCGTCACGGTCGCCCTGGTCCACCAGCAACGGTGGGCACTGGCCAGCGGCCGTCTCGGCCAGCAGTACGCTGGCATCCCACTCACGCCAGCGCGCGCGGTCGTCACCCAGGTAGCGGCTGAAGGCTTTCTCGCCCCACGGGCAATCCATGGGGTTGCTGATCGGCGAAAACGCCGACACCGAGCGATAACGCCCCGGGTTGCGCAAAGCGCACACCAGCGCACCGTGCCCACCCATGGAATGGCCGCTGATGCTGCGCTCGGCCGAGGCCGGGAAATGCGCCTCGATCAACGCCGGCAGCTCCTCTACCACATAGTCATGCATGCGGTAGTGCTTGGCCCAAGGCTGCTGGGTGGCATTGAGGTAGAAGCCGGCCCCCAGGCCAAAGTCCCAGGCGCCGTCCGGGTCGCCAGGCACCTGCTCGCCACGCGGGCTGGTGTCCGGCGCAACGATGATCAACCCCAGTTCGGCAGCCAGGCGCTGGGCGCCTGCCTTCTGCATGAAGTTTTCGTCGGTACAGGTCAGGCCGCTCAGCCAGTACAGCACCGGCAGCTTGGCACCCTGCTCGGCCTGTGGCGGCAGGTACACGGCGAACACCATGTCGCAACCCAGCACGCTGGAATGGTGCCGGTAGCGCTTGTGCCAGCCGCCGAAGCTTTTCTGGCAAGAGATGTTATCCAGGCTCATGGCGCACCTCAGAAGTGGATGACGCTGCGAATGCTCTTGCCTTCATGCATCAGGTCGAAGGCCTTGTTGATGTCTTCCAGGCCCATGGTGTGGGTGATGAACGTATCCAGCGGAATCTCGCCTTTCTCGGACATTTCCACGTAGCTCGGCAACTCGCTGCGGCCACGCACGCCACCGAACGCAGAGCCACGCCAGACCCGGCCGGTCACCAGCTGGAACGGCCGGGTGGCGATTTCCTGGCCGGCACCGGCCACGCCGATGATGACCGACTCGCCCCACCCTTTGTGGCAGCATTCCAGGGCAGCACGCATCAGTTGCACGTTACCGATACATTCGAAGGAGAAGTCCACGCCACCGTCGGTCAGATCGACAATCACTTCCTGGATCGGGCGGTCGTAGTCTTTCGGATTGACGCAGTCGGTGGCGCCCAGCTGACGGGCGATCTCGAACTTGGCCGGGTTGATGTCGATGGCGATGATGCGCGAGGCCTTGGCCTTCACCGCACCGATCACTGCCGACAGGCCGATGCCGCCGAGGCCGAAGATGGCCACGGTGTCACCCGGCTTGACCTTGGCGGTGTTGAGCACGGCACCGATACCGGTAGTCACGCCGCAGCCCAGTAGGCAGACCTTTTCCAGAGGGGCTTCTTTCTGGATCTTGGCCACCGAGATTTCCGGCAACACCGTGTACTCGGAGAAAGTCGAGGTGCCCATGTAGTGGAACAGTTGCTGGCCTTTGTAGGAGAAGCGCGTGGTGCCGTCCGGCATCAGGCCCTTGCCTTGGGTAGCACGGATCGCCTGGCACAGGTTGGTCTTGCCCGACAGGCAGAACTTGCACTTGCCGCATTCCGGGGTGTACAGCGGGATCACGTGGTCGCCCACGGCCAGCGAGGTCACGCCCTCGCCTACTGCTTCGACGATCGCACCGCCTTCATGGCCAAGAATGGATGGGAAGATGCCCTCCGGGTCGGCACCCGACAGGGTGTAGGCGTCGGTGTGGCAGACACCGCTGGCGACCACGCGCAGCAGCACTTCACCGGCCTTGGGCATGGC
Source organism: Pseudomonas sp. NBRC 111127 (assembly GCF_001320345.1). NCBI lineage: Bacteria > Pseudomonadati > Pseudomonadota > Gammaproteobacteria > Pseudomonadales > Pseudomonadaceae > Pseudomonas > Pseudomonas sp. NBRC 111127. Next base: position 28,181 of record NZ_BCBD01000010.1, read on the forward strand.
CACGTCGACTTCGACGATTTCCAGGGGTTTCTTGGCTTCGAAGGCTACAGCAGCACGGGACTTGATCATCGAGTGTCTCCAGACAGGGTGTCAGTTCAGACCACCAGTGTAATTCACTGACTTTTGATGAATAATCCAGGCAAAGACAAAACATTATTGCTGTGCAGGGATAATCATGAGCAACCGCTGGGAAGGCATCGATGAATTTGTGGCTGTCGCCGAATCGGGGCAGTTCACGGCTGCCGCCGAGCGCCTGGGGGTTTCGTCGTCACACATCAGCCGGCAGATCGCCCGGCTGGAAGAACGCTTGCAGACCCGCCTGCTGTACCGCAGTACCCGCCGCGTGACCTTGAGTGAAGCCGGGCAAACCTTTCTACAGCATTGCCAGCGCCTGCAGGATGGCCGTGAAGAAGCCCTGCGCGCCATGGGTGACCTGGCCAGCGAGCCCAAGGGCCTGCTGCGCATGACCTGCGCGGTGGCGTATGGCGAGCGCTTCATCGTGCCGTTGGTCACCCGCTTCATGGCGTTGTATCCCCAGTTGCGCGTGGATGTGGAGTTGAACAACCACACCCTTGACCTGCTGCATGAAGGCATGGACCTGGCCATCCGCCTGGGCAGGCTGGCCGATTCGCGACTGGTGGCGACCCGCCTGGCGCCGCGGCGCATGTACCTGTGCGCATCGCCAGCCTATCTGGAGCGCTATGGCCGGCCGCACAGCCTGTCGGAACTGGCGCGGCACAATTGCCTGATCGGCAGCTCGGATGCGTGGGCACTGCAGCAGGACGGCCGCGAGATCAGCCAGCGGGTGCAGGGCAACTGGCGTTGCAACAGTGGCCAGGCGGTTCTGGATGCAGCCTTGCAAGGCATGGGGCTGTGCCAGTTGCCGGACTATTACGTACTGGAGCACCTGCACAGCGGCGCGCTGGTGTCGTTGCTGGAGGGGCATCAACCGCCCAATACCGCGGTTTGGGCGCTGTACCCGCAACAGCGGCACCTGTCGCCGAAAGTGCGGCGGTTGGTGGACTATCTAAAGGAAGGGTTGGCGGGGTTGCCGGAGTATCGCGGGGCCTGATTGCAAAGGGGGCCTTGTGGGAGCGGGCGTGCCCGCGAAGAATCCAGCGCGGTGGCTGGCACCGGCTACGCCGGTGTTCGCGGGCACGCCGGCTCCCACAAAGATCCCGCTAGTTAATAAGTTATGTACTGTTCTATGAGAGTTGGCTTGCCTGCGATAGGGCCGCGCAGCGGACCCGGTGTTCTCAGCGTCTACCTGCCCAGCGCTGGCGCAACCACTCCAGGTCTTCCGGCCGGGTCACCTTGATGTTGTCGCTGCGCCCTTCGACCAGCCGCGGCGCCTGCCCGGACCACTCGATGGCAGAAGCTTCATCGGTCACGACGACATCCGACACCAGGCACTCGGCCAGCGCCCGGTGCAACGCCCCCAGGCGGAACATCTGCGGCGTGTAGGCCTGCCAGATGGTGCTGCGGTCAACGGTGGCGCTGACCCGGCCTTTGCCATCGGCACGTTTGAGCGTGTCGCGCGCCGGCACCGCCAGCAGGCCACCCACCGGGTCATCCGCCAACTCCGCCAGCAGCTTGTCCAGGTCGCTACGCGCCAGGTTGGGCCGCGCAGCATCGTGCACCAGCACCCAGTCGCTGTCCGCCGCCCCTTGGGCATGCAGCAGCAGCAAGGCATTGAGTACCGAATCGGCGCGCTCGCGCCCGCCCGCCGCGCGTTGGATACGCGGGTCGCTGGCACAGCCCAGGGCAGGCCAGTAAGGGTCGTGTTCGGCAATGCTGACCACCACGCCGTTAAGCGTCGGGTGGCCAAGAAAACAGTCGAGGCTGTGCTCGAGAAGGGTCTGCCCTGCCAGCTCCAGATACTGCTTGGGGCGGTCGGCAGCCATGCGGGCGCCTACGCCCGCCGCTGGAATCACGGCCCAGAAGGCCGGTAAGGTATCGATCATTTCTGTGGCAACTGGAAGAGGGTTTCACCCTCCTTGACCATCCCCAATTCATGGCGAGCCCGCTCTTCAACGGTCTCCATGCCTTTTTTCAGCTCCAGCACTTCAGCATCGAGCACGCGATTACGCTCCAGCAGGCGCTCGTTTTCGGCGTGCTGTTCAGCAATCTGCTGCTTCAGCTCGGTCACTTGCGCCAGGCTGCCATTGCCGACCCACAGACGATACTGCAGGCCACCCAACAGCAGGAGCAGAATAAGGAACACCCAATAGGGACTGCGCATCACGTTATCCAGGTCAAAAAGGCTGCCGCGCATTTTACGGGAGCTCGAATAGCACGAAGCCTGGCCGAGGCCAGGCTTCGTTGACAGAAACCCGTTGGGAAGAAGGAAAGTTCAGTAAGAACGTTCCTACAACTCCGGCTGCTGCCTTTTTACCATCTCTTGCTTAGCCGCGAAACTCGGCACGACCACGGTAAACCGCTTTGGCGCCCAGTTGCTCTTCGATACGCAGCAGTTGGTTGTACTTGGATACGCGGTCGGAACGGCACAGCGAACCGGTCTTGATCTGGCCCGCAGCGGTACCCACGGCCAGGTCGGCAATGGTCGAGTCTTCGGTTTCACCGGAACGGTGCGAAATCACCGCGGTGTAGCCGGCAGCCTTGGCCATCTGGATGGCTTCGAGGGTTTCGGTCAGCGAGCCGATCTGGTTGAACTTGATCAGGATCGAGTTGCCGATGCCCTTCTCGATGCCTTCCTTGAGAATCTTGGTGTTGGTCACGAACAGGTCGTCGCCAACCAGCTGAACCTTTTCACCGATCTTGTCAGTGAGGATTTTCCAGCCAGCCCAGTCCGACTCGTCCAGGCCATCTTCGATGGAGATGATCGGGAAACGCTCGGTCAGGCCTTTGAGGTAGTCTGCGAAGCCTTCGGCATCGAACGACTTGCCTTCGCCGGACAGGTTGTACTTACCGTCTTCGTAGAATTCGGAAGCGGCGCAGTCCAGTGCCAGGGTCACGTCGGTGCCCAGTTTGTAGCCGGCTTTTTCGACGGCTTCGGCGATTGCACCCAGGGCATCTTCGTTGGACGCCAGGTTAGGGGCGAAGCCACCTTCGTCACCCACGGCAGTATTCAGGCCACGGGCCTTGAGCACAGCCTTGAGGTGATGGAAGATTTCGGTGCCCATGCGCAGGCCGTCGGAGAAGGTCTTGGCGCCAACCGGCTGAACCATGAATTCCTGGATGTCGACGTTGTTGTCGGCGTGCTCGCCGCCGTTGATGATGTTCATCATCGGAACCGGCATGGAGTACTGGCCTGGGGTGCCGTTCAGGTTCGCGATGTGCGCGTACAGCGGCAGGTCCTGGTCCTGGGCAGCGGCCTTGGCGGCAGCCAGGGAAACAGCCAGGATGGCGTTGGCGCCCAGCTTGGCCTTGTTCTCGGTACCGTCCAGCTCGATCATGGCGCGGTCCAGGGCCTTCTGGTCAGCCGGGTCCTTGCCCAGCAGCAGGTCGCGGATAGGGCCGTTGATGTTGGCGACAGCCTTCAGCACGCCCTTGCCCAGGTAACGGCTCTTGTCGCCATCACGCAGCTCCAGCGCTTCGCGCGAGCCGGTGGAAGCACCGGACGGCGCGCAAGCGCTGCCGATGATGCCGTTGTCGAGCAGTACATCGGCTTCCACGGTGGGGTTGCCACGCGAGTCGAGAACTTCACGACCTTTGATGTCGACGATTTTTGCCATTGTTGTAAGCACTCCAGAATTGACGAAAACAACGCAGCTTTAGGGAATTCTTGCCTTTCACCAGGCAGGGACGCAGCAGGCAGGCCTGGCAAAAGCAACCCCTGACCGAGTGGTCAGGGGTAGATCGGGGCGTACTTTACCCGAGAAATGAGCCTCGCGCGGACTTAACCGTCGGAAAACTCACCAAAGACCCGAAAAAATCAGGCCTTGTTCTTCTGCGCCAGGGCCGCCTTGACGAAGCCGCTGAACAGCGGATGACCGTCACGCGGGGTGGAGGTGAACTCCGGGTGGAACTGGCAGGCAACGAACCATGGGTGGTCCTTGGACTCGACCACTTCGACCAGCGCGCCGTCTTCGGAACGACCGGAAACCACCAGGCCGGCGTCAACCAGCTGTGGCAGCAGGTTGTTGTTGACCTCGTAACGGTGGCGGTGGCGCTCGGTGATCACGTCCTTGCCATAGCAGTCGTGCACCTTGGAGCCGGCTGCCAGCTGGCAGTCCTGTGCACCCAGGCGCATGGTGCCGCCCAGGTCGGAGGCCTCGTCACGGGTTTCGACCGCGCCGGTGGCATCGGCCCACTCGGTGATCAGGCCGACGACCGGGTGGCCGCTGTTGCGGTCGAACTCGGTGGAGTTGGCGTCTTTCCAGCCCATGACGTTACGGGCGAATTCGATCACCGCGACCTGCATGCCCAGGCAGATGCCCAGGTACGGCACCTTGTTCTCACGGGCATATTGAACCGCAGTGATCTTGCCTTCCACGCCACGCAGGCCGAAACCGCCGGGGACCAGAATGGCATCGGCGCCCTCGAGCAGGCTGGTGCCCTGGTTCTCGATGTCTTCCGAGTCGATGTAGCGCAGGTTGACCTTGGTACGGTTGGTGATACCGGCGTGGCTCATCGCTTCGATCAGCGACTTGTACGCATCCAGCAGTTCCATGTACTTGCCGACCATGGCGATGGTCACTTCGTGCTCAGGGTTGAGCTTGGCATCGACCACCTTGTCCCACTCGGACAGGTCGGCGCCGTTGCACTGCAGGCCGAAGCGCTCGACGACGAAGTCGTCCAGGCCCTGTGCGTGCAGCACACCCGGGATCTTGTAGATGGTGTCGACGTCTTCCAGCGAAATCACCGCACGCTCTTCAACGTTGGTGAACAGCGCGATCTTGCGGCGCGAGGAAGCATCGACCGGGTGGTCGGAACGGCAGATCAGCACGTCTGGCTGCAGGCCGATGGAGCGCAGTTCCTTGACCGAGTGCTGGGTCGGCTTGGTCTTGGTTTCGCCAGCAGTGGCAATGTACGGGACCAGGGTCAGGTGCATCAGCATGGCGCGCTTGGAACCCACTTCGACGCGCAGCTGGCGAATGGCCTCGAGGAATGGCTGCGACTCGATGTCGCCCACGGTACCGCCGATTTCCACCAGGGCCACGTCGGCGTCGCCAGCACCCTTGATGATGCGGCGCTTGATTTCGTCGGTGATGTGCGGAATGACCTGGATGGTCGCGCCCAGGTAATCACCACGGCGCTCTTTGCGCAGCACGTGCTCGTAGATACGGCCGGTGGTGAAGTTGTTGTTCTGGGTCATGGTGGTGCGGATGAACCGCTCGTAGTGGCCCAGGTCGAGGTCGGTCTCGGCGCCATCGTGGGTGACGAACACTTCACCATGCTGGAACGGGCTCATCGTGCCCGGGTCGACGTTGATGTACGGATCCAGCTTGAGCATGGTGACCTTCAGGCCCCGCGCTTCCAGGATGGCCGCCAGGGAAGCCGAGGCAATGCCTTTCCCCAATGAAGAAACAACACCGCCCGTGACGAATATGTAGCGCGTCATGAAAAACCCTAGAAGTCTGCGTTAAGGCGGCCAGCGCCGCCGGAGAAAGCGAAGGAAGGCCGAAGCCCCCGATCACCTGCGTCAATCACAGTGCATCTCGAACAACTGCCGCGTCTGTACAGACCAGGGGTATCCCCGGCATGGAGCTCGCTCGTCATTTCAGAATCAGCCCAGCAAAAAACTGCTTGGTAATCGGCAACTCCTGTGTTTTCGCGGAACCCACAGAAGCTGTATCAAGAAGGGAGGGTAGTCTACCCGAATGTACCCTTCAGCTCAAACCTTGCGCGTTCGTCGGTAACTGCCAGTGCAACTGCCAACCCGCCTGCCCCAGCCCGGGCAAATTGGCCACTGCCAGCAGGCGCTCGCCCTGGTACAGCAAGGGCAGGCGCGCACGCAGGAAATGCGGCACCTGCTGCTCGTTGAGCAGGCGTTTGAGGTCGCGCCGGCCGCGCCCGGGCACCTCCAGTATTTCACCGCCCTGGCGGTAGCCAACCCGCAGCCCGCCAACCCCGGCTGCGCCAACAAGCCGCACGTTACCGTTGCCCGGCAGTGGCAACGGCACACCTGGATCCGGCCAGGCCAGCTGACCGGCGGCTGGCTGCAGCCAGTCGCCACTCAGCCACCAGATGCGCCCTTGGCTACGCTGCAACTGCCCGTCGGTCAGCCGCCACACCGGCTGGGCATCGGCGGCGGCATCGCGCAGGTCTGCCCAACCCGCCCAATGGCGGGTATCGGGCAGCCGCGTGCGTTGGCTCAGCCAGTACTGCAAGGCGTTGCGCTGGCGCGCCGGCGACAGCGCCACCAGGCTAGCCAGGTCGAGGGAGGCCAGCCCCGGCCAGGCGGCAGGCGCCCCCTGCTGCGCGGTCACCAGATCGCCCTGGGCCAGTTCGTCGAGCAGGCCCAGCGCCTCGCCCAGGTGCTCGGCGGCACGGGCGAAATTCTGGCCAACCTGTGGCCAGCGCTGCTGCAACTGCGGCATCACCTCCCGGCGCAGAAAGTTGCGGGCAAAACGGGTGTCAGCGTTGGAAGGGTCGTCGATCCAGGCGAGCCCGCGGGCCTGCGCATAGGCCTGCAACTGCTGCCGGGCACAGCCCAGCAACGGCCTGACCAGGCTGCCCTGCCCTAGCGGCCGTTGCCCCGGCATGGCCGCCAGGCCACGCAAACCGGCACCGCGCAGCAAGCGCAACAGCAGGGTTTCAGCCTGGTCGTCACGGTGCTGGCCGGTGAACAGAATGTCGCCCGGACCGAGGGTTTGCTGGAAAGCCGCATAACGGGCGTCGCGGGCCGCCTGCTCCAGGCTGGCGCCGGGGCTGACCTGAACGTGGATTACCTCAAGTGCGATGCCGAGGTTGGCGCAGACGGCCTGGCAACGGGCGGGCCAGGCGTCGGCGGCGGCTTGCAGGCCATGGTGGACATGAACCGCACGCAAGGGCGGCGCTGCGTGGCTGCGGGCGTAGTCGGCCAGCAGGTGCAGGAGGACGGTAGAGTCGAGGCCGCCGGAGAAGGCGATGTACCAGGTGGGGGCGTTGAGCCAGGGGGTGAGGTTGATCATGAAGGCCTCACATGGCTTGAGATCGCCGGGGGTGCTTTGCACCCCATTCGCCGGCAAGCCAGGTCCCACACCATGAGAGCGCGGGCCTGCCGGCGAATGGGGCGCAAAGCGGCCCCCGGATCACATCACGGAATCAGAGCCCGTAGCTCATCAGGCGCTCGTAACGACGCGCCAGCAGCGCGTCATTGTCGAACTTGCCGAGCATGTCCAGCTGCTGCACCAAGTCAGCGCGGATGCTTTCCGACATCGCAGCCGGGTCACGATGGGCGCCGCCCAGCGGCTCCTGGATGACCTTGTCGACGATGTTCAGGCTCTTCAGACGCTCGGCGGTAATGCCCATGGCTTCGGCAGCATCGGCAGCCTTGTCGGCGGTCTTCCACAGGATCGAAGCGCAACCTTCTGGCGAGATCACCGAGTAGGTGGAGTACTGCAGCATGTTGAGCTGGTCGCAGACACCAATGGCCAGTGCACCGCCCGACCCACCTTCACCGATCACGGTGGCGATGATCGGGGTTTTCAGGCGCGCCATCACCCGCAGGTTCCAGGCGATGGCTTCGCTCTGGTTGCGCTCTTCGGCGTCGATGCCCGGGTAGGCACCCGGGGTGTCGATGAAGGTCAGGATCGGCATCTTGAAGCGCTCGGCCATTTCCATCAGGCGGCAGGCCTTGCGGTAACCTTCAGGGCGCGGCATACCGAAGTTGCGGCGCACCTTTTCGCGCACTTCGCGACCTTTCTGATGGCCGATGACCATGACCGGCTTGCCATCCAGGCGCGCAGTGCCGCCGACGATGGCAGCGTCATCGGAGAAGTGGCGATCGCCGTGCAGCTCTTCGAACTCGGTGAAGATGTGCTCCAGGTAGTCCAGGGTGTAGGGACGACGTGGGTGACGCGCCAGGCGTGCAATCTGCCAGCTGGTCAGGTTGCCGAAGATGCTTTCGGTCAGGGTGTTGCTCTTGTCTTGCAGACGGGCAATTTCATCGCTGATGTTCAGCGAATTGTCGTTACCCACCAGGCGCAGGCCTTCGATCTTGGCTTGCAGGTCGGCAATCGGCTGTTCGAAATCGAGAAAATTCGGGTTCATAGTCATCCGTCTTGGGTCTACGGCCAGGCGGCCGGCCGGTTGATCCGTTTGGCGCCATACCTTAAGGGATCAGGCGCATTCAGGTCGAGATTAAATTTTTGTCGGTTCAACGATATTGCAGGAAGACGTTCTCACGTCCGAACTGGTCACGCAGTGCCTGAATCAGCCCATCGGCAGGGTCGATCGCCCACTGCTCGCCAAACTGCAACATGGCCTTGGCGTCACTGCCGGTGTACTCCAGCGTGATCGGGCAGGCACCGCGGTGGCGGGTGATCAGTTCGCCCAGCCATTTCAGCCGGTCGCCCTTCAAGGCTTCGTGCGCCACCTTCAGGCGCAGGCTTTCGGCCAGCTTGGTGCGCGCGTCTTCCATGGTCATGACCTGCTTGACCCGCAGGCGCAAGCCACCGGAGAAGTCGTCATTGCTGACCTCCCCTTCGACCACCACCATGGCGTCGGCCTGCAGCAACGACTGCGCCGCGATATAGGCGTCGGCGAACAGCGAGGCCTCGATCCGCCCGGAGCGGTCATCCAGGGTGACGAAGCCCATCTTGTCACCCTTCTTGTTCTTCATCACCCGCAGCGCAATGATCATGCCGGCGATGGTCTGGGTTTCACGCGACGGTTTGAGGTCGATGATGCGCTGGCGGGCGAAGCGGCGAATCTCGGTTTCGTACTCGTCGATCGGGTGGCCGGTCAGGTACAGCCCCAAGGTGTCCTTTTCGCCTTTCAGGCGTTCCTTCAGGGTCAGCTCGCGCACCTTGCGGTGGTTGGCGTAAACATCGACATCCGCCGCGTCGAACATGCCCCCGAACAAGTCGACATGGCCACTGTCCGCGGTATGCGCGGCCTGCTCGGCGGCCTTGATGGCCTCACCCAGTGCCGAAAGCAAGGTCGCCCGGTTGATGTCGATGTGGGCATGGTAGGCCTTGATTTCGTCATGGAAATGCGGGCCCAACCGGTCCAGCGCGCCACTGCGCACCAGCGCATCGAGGGTGCGCTTGTTGACCCGTTTGAGGTCGATGCGCTCACAGAAGTCGAACAGGTCCTTGAACGGCCCGCCCTGGGCACGGGCTTCGACGATGGCCTCTACCGGGCCTTCGCCGACGCCCTTGATGGCGCCCAGGCCGTAGACGATACGGCCGTCGTCGTTCACGGTGAACTTGAAATCGGAGAAGTTCACGTCCGGCGCATCCAGGCGCAGCTTCATGCTGCGCACCTCCTCCACCAGCACCACCACCTTGTCGGTGTTGTGCATGTCCGCCGACAGCACCGCCGCCATGAACGGTGCCGGGTAGTGGGTTTTCAGCCAGGCAGTCTGGTACGACACCAGGCCGTAGGCCGCGGAGTGGGATTTGTTGAAGCCGTAACCGGCGAACTTCTCTACCAGGTCGAAGATGTTGCCTGCCAGGTCCGCATCGATATTGTTGGCCACGCAACCTTCGATGAAACCACCGCGCTGCTTGGCCATTTCCTCGGGCTTTTTCTTGCCCATGGCCCGGCGCAGCATGTCGGCGCCGCCGAGGGTGTAGCCGGCCATCACCTGGGCAATCTGCATCACCTGTTCCTGGTACAGGATGATGCCGTAGGTGGGGGCCAGCACCGGCTTGAGGCCTTCGTACTGGTAGTCGGAGTGCGGGTAGGCCAGCTCGGCACGGCCGTGCTTGCGGTTGATGAAGTCGTCCACCATGCCCGACTGCAGCGGGCCGGGGCGGAACAGTGCCACCAGTGCGATGAGGTCTTCCAGGCAGTCGGGCTTGAGCTTCTTGATCAGCTCCTTCATGCCACGCGATTCAAGCTGGAATACCGCCGTGGTTTCTGCCTTCTGCAACAGCTCGTAGGTTTTGCGGTCGTCCAGCGGGATGAAGTCGATATTCACGTCGGGCAGGTTTTTCTTGGCCTGCTCGCGGTTGATGATCTCCATGGCCCACTTGATGATGGTCAGGGTACGCAGGCCGAGGAAGTCGAACTTCACCAGCCCCGCCGCCTCGACGTCATCCTTGTCGAACTGGGTTACCAGGCCGCCGCCTTCTTCGTCACAGGCGATCGGTGAGAAGTCGGTGAGCTTGGTCGGGGCGATCACCACGCCACCGGCGTGCTTGCCGGTACCCCGGGTCACACCTTCGAGCTTCAGCGCCATGTCCCAGATTTCGCGGGCGTCCTCGTCACCCTTGAGGAAGTCACGCAGGATCTCTTCCTGCTCGTAGGCCTTCTCCAGGGTCATGCCCACTTCGAACGGAATCATCTTCGACAGGCGGTCGGCCAGGCCGTAGGACTTGCCCTGAACCCGTGCCACGTCACGCACCACCGCCTTGGCAGCCATGGTGCCGAAGGTGATGATCTGGCTGACCGCGTTGCGGCCATAAGCCTCGGCCACATAGTCGATCACCCGGTCACGGCCATCCATGCAGAAGTCGACGTCGAAGTCGGGCATGGAAATACGTTCAGGGTTGAGGAAGCGCTCGAACAGCAGGTCATAGGCCAGCGGGTCGAGGTCGGTGATCTTCAGCACATAGGCCACCAGCGAACCTGCGCCCGAACCACGGCCAGGGCCTACCGGCACGTCGTTGTTCTTGGCCCACTTGATGAAGTCCATCACGATCAGGAAGTAACCGGGGAAGCCCATCTGGATGATGATGTCCAGTTCGAACTTCAACCGGTCGAGGTAAACCTGGCGCTTCTCTTCGTAATTGGGCGTGGTTTCCTTGGGCCACAGGACCGCCAGGCGCTCTTCCAGGCCTTCGTGGGACACGTGCCGCAGGTAGTCGTCGATGCCCATGCCGTTTGGCGTAGGGAAGTCGGGCAGGAAGTACTTGCCCAACTGCACCTGGATGTTGCAACGCTTGGCGATTTCGACGGTGTTGGCGATGGCATCGGGCAGGTCGCTGAACAGCTCGGCCATTTCCTCGGACGACTTGAGGTACTGCTGGTCGCTGTAGCAACGCGGCCGGCGGGGGTCGTCTAGGGTCCAGCCTTCACCGATGCAAACCCGGGTTTCATGGGCGTCGAAGTCGGACTGCTTGATGAAACGCACGTCGTTGGTGGCCACCAGCGGCGCGCCGAGCCTGTCGGCCAGGGCCACGGCAGCATGCACATATTCCTCGTCGCGGGCGCGGTTGGTGCGCTGCACTTCTACGTAGAAGCGCTCGGGGAACATGCCCATCCAGTCTTGCAGCAGGGCCTGGGCTTCGTCGTCACGGCCGGCCAGCAGGGCCATGCCGATGTCACCTTCCTTGCCGGCCGACAAGGCGATCAGGCCTTCGCTGGCCGGCGCGATCCATTCACGCTGCAGGATCACCAGGCCGTTGCGCTGGCCGTCGGTCCAGCCGCGCGAGATCAGCTCGGTGAGGTTGCGATAGCCTTTGGGGTTCATGGCCAGCAGGCAGATGCGCGACAGCGGCGCTTCCGGGTCGGCGCCGGCCAGCCACAGGTCTGCCCCACAGATCGGTTTGATGCCGGCGCCCATGGCCGTCTTGTAGAACTTCACCAGCGAGCACATGTTGCTCTGGTCGGTGATGGCCACTGCTGGCATGTTCATCCCGGCCAGCGCCTTGGCCAGCGGCTTGATCCGCACCAGGCCGTCAACCAGCGAGAATTCGGAGTGGACGCGCAGGTGAACGAAGGGAACCGACATGGGAGATCCTGTAGCAGTGCTGAACGACAAGGGCGGGATTGTAGCTTAATTGCGCGGGGGTTTTGGGGCTGCGTGTAGGAGCGGGTTTACCCGCGAACCAGGCGACGCGGTGGATGGCACCGGCTGTGCCGGTGTTCGCGGCTAAAGCCGCGCCTACAAGGGGCCCGCCCCATTTGGTCAGACCAGGGAACCGATGACGCCCTCACGCGCGTCCCAGGCGGCCCGCACCGGTGCGAACGAACGCCGATGAATGGGCGTAGGCCCAAGCCGGGCCAAGGCCTCCAGATGTACCGGCGTGGGGTAGCCCTTGTGCCCGCCGATACCGTAACCCGGGTAGATCAGCTCGAACGCGCTCATTTCACGGTCACGGCTGACCTTGGCCAGAATCGAGGCTGCCGCAATCGCCGGGACCTGGCTATCGCCCTTGACCACCGGCGCTGCCGGCACGGCCAGTTTCGGGCAGCGGTTGCCGTCGATCAGCGCAAGCTTCGGTGTAACGTGCAGGCCTTCGACCGCGCGCTGCATGGCCAGCATGGTGGCCTGCAGGATATTGAGCCGGTCGATTTCCTCGACCTCGGCACGGGCGATGCAAAAGCTCAGGGCCTTTTCGCAAATCTCGTCGAACAGGGCCTCGCGCTTGGCTTGCGTGAGTTTTTTCGAATCGTTCAGGCCGAGGATCGGCCGGGTTGGGTCGAGGATCACCGCTGCCGTTACTACCGCACCGCACAGCGGGCCACGGCCCACTTCGTCAACGCCGGCGACCAGGTCTTCGACCAGGTTGAAGTCCAGTCCAAATTGCATGTCAGCGGTCCTTGAGCAGGGCCAGCACCGCCTCGGCCGCCTGATTGGAGGCGTCGCGGCGCAGGGTGCGGTGAATTTCGTCGAAACGTTCGGTCTGCCGGCTCCCATCGCGCAACAACGGTACCAGGGTATTGGCCAACGCCTCGCTGGTGGCAGCGTCCTGCAGCAGTTCAGGTACCAGCTCACGCTGCGCCAACAGGTTGGGCAACGACACATAGGGGCTTTTCACCAGCCGCTTGAGAATCCAGTAGGTCAGCGGCGCCAGGCGGTAAGCCACCACCATCGGCCGCTTGTACAGCATGGCTTCGAGGGTGGCGGTACCCGAGGCGATCAACACCGCGTCGCAGGCGGCCAGGGCCTGGTGCGACTGGCCATCGAGCAGCATCAGCGGCAACTGCCGCCCTTCGAGCATCTGCTCGACCTGCGCGCGCCGCGCCGCGTTGGCACACGGCAGCACGAAGCGCACGCCCGGTACGTGGTGGCACAGGCGCTCGGCAGCATCGAGGAACAACGCCCCCAGGCGGCCAACCTCGCCGCCACGGCTGCCCGGCATCAGGGCCACCACCGGGCCCTCGCCCAGGCCCAGGGCGGCACGCGCAGCTGTGCGGTCGGCTTGCAGCGGGATGGTGTCGGCCAGCGGGTGGCCGACAAAGCGCACCGGCACGCCCTGCTCTTCATAGAACCGCGCCTCGAACGGCAGCAGGGTCAGCATCAGGTCGCAGCCTTCGCGGATCTTCAGCACCCGCTTCTGCCGCCAGGCCCAGACCGACGGGCTGACGTAGTGCACGGTCTTGATCCCGGCCTGCCGCAGTTTCAGCTCGATGTTAAGGGTAAAGTCAGGCGCATCGATACCGATGAACACATCCGGCTTTTCATCGATCAGTGTCTGGATCAGCAGTTTGCGCCGCTTGAGCAGCTCGCGCAGGCGCCCCAGCACCTCCACCAGGCCCATGACCGCCAGGCGTTCCATCGGGAAATAGGATTGCAGGCCTTCGGCTTCCATCAAGGGGCCGCCCACCCCGATAAAGCATATGTCGGGGTGGCGCTCCCTGAGGGCACGCATCAGGCCTGAACCCAGAATGTCGCCGCTGGCCTCACCGGCCACCAGCGCTACGCAAAGCCGGGCCATGTCAGCGGGTGATGCCGCGAGCGGAGTTCACGATCGACTGGCGGAACAGCTCGACCTCAGGGTGCAGCGCAGCAGGCTCGGCCAGTTCCTTGAGTGCGTCTTCGACGGTAAGGCCCTGACGATAGACAATTTTGTAGCAGCGGCGCAGCACGTGGATCACTTCGGCGCTGAACCCGCGCCGGCGCATGCCCTCGAAGTTCATGCTGCGGGCTTCGGCCGGGCTACCGAACACGGTCACGAAGGCCGGCACGTCCTTGCCGATCGCCGTACCCATGCCGGAAAACGCGTGGGCACCGATATGGCAGTACTGGTGCACCAGGGTGTAGCCGGACAGGATCGCCCAGTCGCCCACATGCACATGCCCGGCAAGGGCCGTGTTGTTGACCAGAATGCAGTGATTACCGATGACGCTGTCGTGGCCGATGTGGGCATAGGCCATGATCAGGTTGTGGTCACCCAGGGTGGTTTCGGCACGGTCCTGAATGGTCCCACGGTGAATGGTCACCCCTTCGCGGATCACGTTGTGGTCGCCAATCACCAGGCGCGTCGGCTCACCCTTGTACTTGAGGTCCGGGGTGTCTTCGCCAATCGACGAAAACTGAAAGATACGGTTGTGCTTGCCGATGCGGGTCGGCCCCTTCAACACAACATGCGGGCCGATAACGGTGCCCTCCCCGACCTCGACATCGGGGCCCACGATCGACCAAGGGCCCACCTCGACACCGTCGGCGAGCTTGGCCGAGGGATCGATGATGGCCCGAGGATCAATCGAATTCATAGGGAGCGTTCCGCGCAGGTGATTTCTGCCGAGCACACCGGCTTGCCGTCGACCAGGGCGCGGCATTCGAACTTCCAGATCATGCTCTTGCGGCTGAGGAACTTGGCTTCCAGCACCAACTGGTCACCCGGCAGCACCGGCTGGCGGAAACGCAGCTTGTCGGAGCCGACGAAGTAATACAGGGTGCCATCGGCAGGCTTGGCATCGAGCATCTTGAAACCCAGGATACCGGCCGCCTGGGCCATGGCTTCGATGATCAGGACGCCCGGCATGATCGGGTGCGCCGGGAAGTGGCCATTGAAGAACGGCTCGTTGATGCTGACATTCTTGTAGGCACGAATGCTCTGGGCCTCGTAGTCCAGCTCCGTCACGCGGTCCACCAGCAGGAACGGGTAACGGTGAGGCAGGTATTCGCGAATCTCGTTGATGTCCATCATTTCGGGGGGGAAGCCTGTAATAAGAATAGGGAGCGCAGGTGCTGACCGCACGCTCCTTTTGCAATCCAAAGAGGAGCCAGCTAGCGACTGTTCACTCTTGCTCAGGGAATGGTATCAGCCTTCTGATGCCGGCTGGCCACCTGAGGTCACGGTATCGACGCGTTTTTCCAGCTGCTGGAGGCGCTTGGCCATATCGTCCAGGTGGCGGATACGCGCGGCGCTCTTGCGCCAGTCAGCCAATGGCTGCATGGCAGTACCGGAAGAATAGGAGCCCGGCTCGGTGATCGAGCGGGTAACCATGGTCATTCCGGAAATGAATACGTTATCGCAAACATCAATGTGCCCCACCAGCCCCACGCCACCCGCCAGCATGCAGTGCTTGCCAATGCGCGTGCTGCCGGAAATACCGACACACGCAGCCATGGCGGTGTGGTCGCCGATCTGCACGTTGTGGGCGATCTGGATCTGGTTATCCAGCTTGACCCCATCGCCGATGCGCGTGTCCGACAGCGCGCCACGGTCGACCGCCGTGTTCACGCCGATTTCCACATCATCGCCGATGGTAACGCCGCCAATCTGGGCGATCTTGCGCCAGATGCCCTTCTCGTTGGCGAAGCCAAAGCCCTCGCCGCCGATCACCGCACCCGACTGAATGACCACGCGCTTGCCGATGGTGACGTCGTGATACAACGTGACCCTCGGTGCCAGCCAGCCGCCTTCACCCACCACGCAACGGGCACCAATGAAGCAATGTGCACCAATGCTCACGTTGGCGCCGATACGGGCGCCACTTTCGATGACCGCGAACGGCCCGATGCTGGCGCTGGCATCTACCTGGGCATCCTCGGCCACCACGGCGCTGGGATGGATTCCCGCCACAGCCTTGGGTTTCGGATCGAACAGGTGGGAAATCCGCGCATAAGCCAGGTACGGGTCGGCCACAACCAGGGCATTGCCGGCAAAGCTTTCGGCGTCCGCGGCCTTGAGCAGCACCGCGCCGGCCTGGCAGTTATCCAGGTACTTGCGGTACTGCGGGTTGGCCAGGAAAGTCAACTGCCCGGGGCCAGCCTCTTGCAAGGTGGCCAGCCCGGTAATCTGCAGCGCCTCGGGCCCCTTCAGGGTGGCACCGAGGGCCTCGGCCAGCTGGCCTAGCGTCATGGTCACACTCATATCAACGGGCTTGGTTCATGCGCTCGATGACCTGGCGGGTGATGTCGTACTGAGGTTTGACATCGATGACCGCGCCACGCTCGAGAACCAGGTCGTAACCGCCTTTCTTGATCACTTCCTCGACAGCGCCATCCAGCTTCGGCTTCAGCTGCTTGAGCATGTCACGGTCGGCAACGGCCTTGGCTTCGTTCAGCTCCTTGGACTGGAACTGGAAGTCGCGGGCTTTTTGCTTGAACTCGAGCTCCAGGCGCTCACGCTCCTGCTGCTGCATCTTGTCGCCGCCCTTGATCAAGCGGTCCTGGATACCCTTGGCGCTGCTTTCCAGGCTTTTCAGCTTGGTCAGTTGCGGGCCGAATTTCTTCTCGGCATCCACCGCGTACTTCTTGGCGGCGTCCGATTCCAGCAGGGCCATCTGATAGTTCAGCACGGCAACCTTCATTTCGGCGAAAGCCGGGGTGGCGACCAGCGCCGCGGCCACTACGGCCAGTTGAGCCAATTTACGCACGATGCACTCCTGGATAAACCGTTGTCGTTAAGCAAGGGCCGACCTTAGAAGGTCTGGCCCAGAGAGAATTGGAACACCTGGGTATCGGCATCGTCCGGCTTCTTGACCGGCATTGCCAGGCTGAAGCTCAGCGGGCCCAGTGCAGTAATCCAGGTCACGCCCAGGCCGACCGAACTGGCCATGCCCGAGAAACCGACCTTCTCGCAATCAGGCTTGTTGCCGCAATTGGTGTCGAACACGTTACCCACATCCCAGAATACGGAGGTGCGCAGCGAACGCTGGTCCTTGACGAACGGCAGTGGGAACAGGAGCTCGACGCCACCTTGTACGAGGACGTTACCGCCGAACGGTAGTGGATCCTTGTCCGGATCCTCAATAGTCCCCGGTTTACCGCCATTGTTCTCACCGCGGCTTGGGGTACTGCGTGGGCCCAGGCTGCTGTCTTTGAAGCCGCGGACGGAGTTGAAGCCACCCGCGAAGTAGTTCTCGTAGAATGGCAGGCCGGAGGTGCTGCCATAACCATCACCATAGCCCAGCTCGGTGTGCAGGCGCAGGGTGTAGTCGTTGGTGATCGGCTGGAACAGCTGGCCACGGTAGTCGAGCTTGAAGAACGACAGGTCGCTGCCCGGAATGGTCGATTCCAGGGTCAGGCTTTGCGAGTGACCACGGGTCGCCAGCACACCTTTGTTCAAGGTCGATTCGGACCAGCCGATCGATGCCTTGAAGTTGAGGAAGTTGTCGCCTTCCTGGTCGAGGAAGTCGAAGATCTCGTCAACGGTGTACTTGCCGGTCTTGATCTTGTCCTGCTGCACGCTCAGGCCGTAGGTCAGGCGCGAAGTTTCGCTGATCGGGTAGCCCAGGCTCACACCTGCACCGAGGCTGTCCACCGCATAGCTGGCCACGTCGACATCGAGGTCATCGTAGTTGGTGCTGCGGTAGAAGGCGTTGTAGCCCAGGCTCACGCCGTCGGCAGTGAAGTAGGGATCCACGAAGCCAAAGTTGTAGCGGGTCTGGTATTCCGAACGGGTCAAGCCGATGGACACCTTGTTACCGGTGCCGAGGAAGTTGCTCTGGCTGATCGAACCACCCAGGATCAGGCCCGCGCTCTGGGCGAAACCGACGCTGGCGGTGATCGAACCGGAGGCTTGCTCCTCTACGCTGTAGTTGACATCGACCTGGTCATCGGTGCCCGGCACCGGTGGGGTCTCGACGTTGACTTCCTTGAAGAAGCCCAGGCGCTCGAGGCGGGTCTTGGACTGGTCGATCAGGTAGGTCGACGCCCACCCGCCTTCCATCTGGCGCATTTCACGACGCAGCACTTCGTCTTCGGTCTTGGTGTTACCGCGGTAGTTGATGCGGTTGACGTAGGCACGCTTGCCCGGGTCGACCACGAACATGATGTCTACCGTGTGGTCCTGTTCGTTCGGCTGTGGCACGCCGTTGACGTTGGCGAAGGTGTAGCCCTCGTTGCCCAGGCGGCGGGTGATCAGCTCGGACGTGGTGGTCATCACCTTGCGCGAGAATACCTGGCCAGGCTGCACCAGCAGCAGCGACTTGACCTGGTCTTCCGGCACCTTGAGGTCACCGGACAGCTTCACGTCGCGAACGGTGTACTTCTCGCCTTCGTTGATGTTGACGGTGATGTAGACGTGCTTCTTGTCTGGCGTGATCGACACCTGGGTCGAGGCGATGTCCATGTTGATGTAGCCGCGGTCCAGGTAGTAGGAACGCAGGCGCTCAAGGTCACCGGACAGCTTTTCGCGGGCGTACTTGTCGTCGTTCTTGAAGAACGACAGCCAGTTGGTGGTTTTCAGCTCGAACAACTGGCCCAGGGTATCGTCGTCGAACACGTTGTTGCCGACGATGTTGATGTGCTGGATGGCCGCGACCGTGCCTTCGTTGATCTTGATCTTCAGTGCCACGCGGTTGCGCGGCTGCGGCACCACCTCGGCGTCGACCTCGGCCGAGTAGCGGCCCTGGGCCACGTACTGGCGCTGCAGTTCGTTACGCACGCCTTCAAGGGTGGCACGCTGGAAGATCTCGCCTTCGGCCAGGCCGGATTGCTTCAGGCCTTTCATCAGGTCATCGGTGCTGATCGCCTTGTTGCCTTCGATCTCGATGCTCGACACCGACGGGCGCTCGACCACGTTGATGATCAGCACATTGCCATCGCGGTTCAACTGGATGTCCTGGAAGAACCCGGTCTTGAACAGGGAACGGGTCGAGTCCACCAGGCGGCGGTCATCAGCCTGGTCACCGACGTTCAGCGGCAAGGCACCGAACACGCTGCCGGCGGATACCCGCTGCAGGCCGTTGACGCGAATATCGGAGATGGTGAAGGACTCGGCGTGAACTTCAGCGATCATCAGTGCGGACATGACCGCAGTTAGCAGCAGACGTTTCATGAAGTCCTTTTATTCCAACTGGCAATAAACAACCCGCCGTGAAAAAACGGCGGGTTCGCAATTGAGCGAAGCTTTATAGTCGACCCAGATCGTTGATCAGGGCGAGCAACATCACCCCTATGACCAAACTGATACCGATCTGGACCCCCCAACCTTGCACCCGATCCGACAGCGGACGACCGCGCGCCCACTCGACCAGATAAAACAGCAAATGCCCCCCATCGAGTACCGGGATGGGCAGCAGGTTAAGAACCCCCAGGCTTATGCTCAGATAGGCGAGGAAATTCAGGAAATCCCCGATGCCGGACTGGGCTGAAGCGCCCGCCACTTTAGCAATGGTTATCGGTCCACTCAAGTTTTTTACCGAGAGCTCCCCGAACAGCATTTTCTTCAGCGATTCGAGGGTAAGGACACTCATGTTCCAGGTGCGCGACAAGCCCTCGCCCACCGCCTCCAGCGGGCCATAGCTGACTTCGCGAAGCATGCTGGCAGGCCATTCGCCACCTTTGACCCCGGCGCCCAGGTACCCGGCAACGGCCTCGCCCTTGTGGGCCAGGACCACCGGCACGTCGAGGGCAGCACCGTCGCGCTCCACGCGGACCTGCACCTTGGCATCCGGCCGGGCACGTACACTGTCGACCACCTGCTGCCATTCGGTCACGGCAACGCCGTCGACCGCCAGCAGCTTGTCACCACTCTTGAGGCCCGCAGCGGCAGCCGGCCCTTTCGGGTCGATCTCGGCCAGCACCGGCGCAATCGCCGGGCGCCATGGGTGCAGCCCAAGGGACTGGATCGGGTCTGGCTCATCGGCGCCCTTCAACCAGCTGTCCAGCTTGACCTGCAACTGGCGCTCGGCACTGGCGCCATCGTCGCGCACGCCAACCTGCAAGGTGCCGCTCTCGCCCAGGCGCCGCACCAGCTGCAGGTTGACCGCCGCCCAACCGCTGGTCGGCTTGCCGTCCACAGAGACGATTTCCTGACCTGCGGCCAGCCCGGCGGACGCCGCCAGGCTACCGGCATCGACGCTACCAATGACCGGGCGAACCTGTTGGGTACCCAGCATCGCCAGCAGCCAGAAGAACACGATTGCCAGCAGGAAGTTGGCGATCGGGCCGGCCGCGACAATGGCGATACGCTGCACTACCGGCTTGCGGTTGAACGACTGGCCGAGCAGCGCCGGCGGCACATCACCTTCGCGCTCGTCGAGCATCTTCACGTAGCCGCCCAGTGGGATAGCCGCCACGACGAACTCGGTGCCATGGCGGTCATGCCAGCGCAGCAGCGGCGTGCCGAAGCCCACCGAAAAACGCAGCACCTTCACGCCACAGCGGCGCGCGACCCAGAAGTGGCCGAATTCATGAAAGGTCACCAGCACCCCCAGGGCCACGAGGGTGCCGATAATCATGTAGAGCGCTGTCATGTCCATCTCCGAATGATATTCAGCGGGGCGGGGCAATACCCTGCCCCCTCACGCACCGTAGCGAGCCTGCATCAGCGGCCGTGGCGGCGCAGCCACTCCCGGGAAAGCTCCCGGGCCCGCTGGTCGGCGGCGAACACCGCGTCCAGGGAAGGCAGGGGCACCACAGGTTCCTGCTCGAGTACCTGTTCGATCATACCCGCGATCTCCGGGAAGCGAATACGCCGTTCGAGAAATGCTTGCACCGCCACTTCGTTGGCGGCATTGAGCACGGCGGGGGCACTGTTGCCGGCTTCGGCAGCCTGCCGCGCGAGGCGCAGGCAAGGGAAGCGTTGTTCGTCGGGCGCCTGGAAATCCAGACGGGCGACGGCGAACAGGTCCAGCGGCGCCACCCCGGAGTCGATCCGCTCGGGCCAGGCCAGGGCGTTGGCGATCGGGGTGCGCATGTCCGGGTTGCCCAGCTGGGCAAGGACCGAGCCATCCACGTAGTCGACCAGCGAGTGGATCACGCTCTGCGGGTGCACCACCACTTCGACCTTGGCCGGCGCAGCATCGAACAGCCAACAGGCTTCGATCAGTTCCAGCCCTTTATTCATCATGCTGGCCGAATCCACGGAGATCTTGCGCCCCATCGACCAGTTAGGGTGCGCACAGGCTTGCTCCGGGGTCACCCCCATCAGCGCTTCGACGGGCGTTTCACGGAACGGGCCACCGGAAGCCGTCAGCAGGATCCGCCGCACCCCCACCGCACTCAGGCCACGGGCATAGTCGCCAGGCATGCACTGGAAGATAGCGTTGTGCTCGCTGTCGATCGGCAGCAGCACGGCGCCATGGCGCCGCACGGCGTCCATGAACAGGGCCCCCGACATCACCAGCGCTTCCTTGTTTGCCAGCAGGACCTTCTTGCCCGCCTCGACAGCTGCCAAGGTGGGCCGCAAGCCGGCAGCCCCGACGATGGCCGCCATCACGGCGTCCACTTCGCTTGCCGATGCCACCTGGCACAGCCCGGCGTCGCCTTCGAGCACCTCGGTTGCACAACCGGCCGCCGCCAGACCTGCACGCAACCGCATGGCCGCTTCACTGCTCGGCACCACGGCGAACGCCGGGCGGTGGCGCACGCACAGGGCCAGTAGTTCGTCCACACGCGAATAGCCACTGAGGGCGAACGCCTGGTAGCGATCAGGGTGCCGGGCAATCACGTCCAGGGTGCTCAGGCCGATGGAGCCGGTGGCACCGAGCACGGTGATACGTTGCGGGCGAGTCACATGACACCCCATTCGGCAGCCCACAACAACACGGCAAAGATCGGGATCGCCGCCGTCAGGCTGTCGATGCGGTCGAGCACACCGCCGTGGCCGGGAAGCAGGTTGCTGCTGTCCTTGATGCCGGAGCGGCGCTTGAACATGCTCTCGGTCAGGTCACCGACCACCGAGGCCATCACCAGCAGCGCAGCACCCAGCAGGCCGAGCAGCACCTGGCCAACGCCCCAGTCGCGGCTTATGCCCACACCGAGGGTGATCAGCAAGCTGACCGCCAGCCCGCCATACACGCCTTCCCAGCTCTTGCCGGGGCTGACCTGCGGGGCCAGCTTGCGCTTGCCGAATGCACGGCCAGAGAAGTACGCGCCGATGTCGGCAGCCCACACCAGCACCATGACAGAGAGAATCAGCCAGTTGCCCAGCGGCCAGTGCTTGAGCAGCACCAACCCCTGCCAGGCGGGCAGCAATACCAGCAGGCCTATCAGCATCCGGCAGGCAGCACTGGCCCACAACTCGCTGCTGCGTGGATAGGTCAGCACCAGCCAGGTCGCCAACCCCCACCAGATCACTGCGGCGCCGAGCACCCAGGGGGCCAGCTCCGGCAGGATGTACAGCAGCATCAGCGCCCCGGCCACCACCAGGGCGTAGGCAATGCGCAGCGGCTGGGCCATCAGGCCGGCCAGGCGCGCCCACTCCCAGGCACCGAGGGTCACTACGAAGCCGATGAACAGGGCAAAATCCCCACCGTTGAGCAGGAAGAAACCACCCAGCGCAATCGGCAGCAGGATCAGCGCGGTAATGATGCGTTGTTTAAGCATTAAGCACGAGCTCCAGCCTCGACCTGCTCGCTGGTCTTACCGAAGCGGCGCTGGCGCGAAGCGAAATCGGCCAGGGCTTTACGCATGGCCTCGTGTTTGAAGTCCGGCCAGTACAGGTCGGAGAAATACAGCTCGGCATATGCCAGCTGCCACAGCAGGAAATTGCTGATGCGATGCTCGCCACCGGTGCGGATACACAGGTCCGGCAACGGCAGCTCACCGGTTGCCAGGCACGTCTGCAGCAGGCCAGGGGTGATGTCGTCCGGGCGCAGGTGCCCGGCTTGCACTTCCCGCGCCAGCCGTTGCGCGGCCTGGGCAATGTCCCACTGGCCGCCGTAGTTGGCAGCGATTTGCAGGATGAAGCGGTTGTTGCCGGCGGTCAGCGCCTCGGCCTCGCGCATGGCAGCCTGCAGCTCCGGGTGGAACCGCGAGCGGTCACCGATGATGCGCAGGCTGATATTGTTTTCGTTGAGGCGCTTGGCCTCACGGCGCAGGGCCGAGAAGAACAGTTCCATCAGCGCACCGACTTCTTCGGCCGGGCGCTGCCAGTTTTCACTGGAGAAGGCGAACAGGGTCAGCACCTCGACCCCGGACTGGGCACAGACTTCGATGACCGCGCGAACGGCGTCGACACCCGCCTTGTGCCCGGCCACGCCGGGCAGCAGGCGTTTTTTTGCCCAGCGGTTGTTGCCGTCCATGATGATCGCGACATGACGCGGCACCGAGGACGGCACCGCTGGCTTGGTCTTTTCCATTAAAAAACCCCGGCCTCAGACGGCCATCAGGTCCTTTTCCTTGGCCTTGAAGGCAGCATCGACCTCGGCAACGAACTTGTCGGTCAGCTTCTGGATGTCATCAGCGGCGCGACGCTCTTCGTCTTCGCTGATTTCCTTGTCCTTGGTCAGCTTCTTCAGGTCGGCCAGGGCGTCGCGGCGCACGTTGCGCACGGCTACCTTGGCGTCTTCGGCAACAGCGCTGGCCTGCTTGGTATAGCCCTTGCGGGTTTCTTCGGTCAGGGCCGGCATCGGCACGCGAATGGTGGTACCGGCGCTGGACGGGTTCAGGCCCAGGTCAGAGGTGAGGATGGCTTTTTCGATAGCCGCGCTGAGGTTCTTGTCGTGGGCGACGATCTTCAGCGTGCGGGCATCTTCGACGGTGATTGCAGCCACCTGGTTCAGCGGCATCTCGCTGCCCCAGGCAGTAACCTTGACGGTATCCAGGATGCTTGGGTGAGCGCGACCCGTACGGATCGCCGCCAGGTTGCGAGCCAGGGCCTCGAGGGACTTGGTCATGCGCTCCTGCGCGTCTTTCTTGATGTCGTTGATCATTTCTGGACTTCCTCGATCAGGGTTCCTTCCGCGCCGCCATGCACGATGTTCAGCAAGGCGCCGGGCTTGTTCATGTTGAAGACGCGCAGCGGCATCTTGTGGTCGCGGCACAGGCAGATTGCCGTGAGATCCATTACCCCCAGCTTGCGATCCAGCACTTCATCGTAGGTCAGATGATCGAACTTCTCGGCATGCGGGTCTTTGAATGGATCTGCAGTGTATACACCATCGACCTTGGTTGCCTTCAATACCACGTCGGCATCGATTTCGATGGCGCGCAGGCAAGCGGCAGAGTCGGTGGTGAAGAACGGGTTGCCAGTACCGGCGGCGAAAATCACGACTTCCTTGGCGTTGAGGTGACGCATGGCTTTGCGACGGTCGTAATGATCGGTCACACCCACCATGGAGATCGCCGACATGACGATGGCAGTGATGTTCGCCCGCTCCAGCGCGTCGCGCATGGCCAGGGCATTCATCACGGTGGCCAGCATCCCCATGTGGTCGCCGGTAACACGGTCCATGCCGGCTGCACTGAGCGCCGCGCCACGGAACAGGTTGCCACCACCGATCACCAGGCCTACCTGAACACCGATACCGACCAGTTGGCCGACTTCCAGCGCCATGCGATCCAGGACCTTGGGGTCGATCCCGAACTCTTCCGAGCCCATCAGGGCCTCGCCGCTAAGTTTGAGTAGAATGCGTTTATAGCGAGCCTGATGACCACTGCCCTGCTGAGCCATTGCGAATCTCTCCTGCGGCGTTTGTAAAATTCTGGCGGGGTGCTTGAGCCTGCTTGTAACTGTAACGTGACGCAACGGTTGCGTCCGCGAGCAGCGGTTTCTGTAAACCGCTCCCGCTTTGACAAAGAGGCTGCGCGCGTGAGCGGGCAGCCTCTTTGGGGCGACAGACGGGGCTGTCTTACTGCTTGGCAGCAGCTACCTGAGCGGCAACTTCAGCAGCGAAGTCGTCGACTGGCTTCTCGATGCCCTCGCCTACTTTGAAGTAGGTGAAGGAAACGATTTCAGCACCGGCTTTCTTGGCCAGCTCGCCAACTTTGACTTCCGGGTTCATGACGAAAGCCTGCTCTTTCAGCGAGGCTTCAGCCTTGAACTTGGTGATACGGCCGTTGATCATGTTCTCAACGATGTTCTCTGGCTTGCCGGCGATCTTGTCAGCGTTCAGCTGCAGGAACACGCCCTTCTCACGCTCGATGGCCTCGGCGGAGATTTCCGACGAATCCAGGAACTCAGGGTTCGACGCAGCCACGTGCATGGCGATGTTCTTGGCCAGCTCGACGTCGCCGCCGTTCAGGACAACAACGGCACCGATCTTGTTGCCGTGCAGGTAGGCACCGACAACGTCACCCTCAACGCGCACCAGGCGGCGGATGTTGACGTTCTCGCCGCACTTGGCGACCAGGGCTTCACGAGCAGCTTCACGCGAAGCGATCAGCGGCGCAGCGTCGGTCAGCTTCTGGGCGAAGGCTTCTTCGAGGCTTTCAGCAACGAAGTTCTTGAAGTCGTCTTGCAGGGCCAGGAAGTCGGTCTGCGAGTTCACTTCCAGCAGAACGGCGGATTTACCGTCGGTCTTGACCGCGATAGCGCCTTCAGCAGCGACGTTGCCAGCCTTTTTGGCGGCCTTGATGGCGCCCGAGGCACGCATGTCGTCAATGGCTTTTTCGATGTCGCCGCCGGCCTTTTCCAGGGCCTTTTTGCAATCCATCATGCCTTCGCCGGTACGCTCGCGCAGTTCTTTGACCAGCGCTGCAGTAATTGCTGCCATTTCAAAATCCTCTTGGAAAGTTTTTCAACCATTCCACCCGTTGGTCACGGGCGTTAAATTCTGCAAATCCGCTGCTTGTATTCCAGCAGGCCCATGATGCGGGGCCGATGCTGACAGCAGGATTTCAAGGTGGCAAAAAGGGGGCAGAGCCCCCTTTTCGCGTGCCAAGTA
Source organism: Pseudomonas sp. NBRC 111127 (assembly GCF_001320345.1). Lineage (NCBI taxonomy): Bacteria > Pseudomonadati > Pseudomonadota > Gammaproteobacteria > Pseudomonadales > Pseudomonadaceae > Pseudomonas > Pseudomonas sp. NBRC 111127. The sequence continues at coordinate 53,969 of NZ_BCBD01000010.1, forward strand.
GACGCTAGCGCCTATTACTCAGCAGCAGGTGCAGCCGCTTCTTCAGCGTAGACTTCAGTGCCGCCGGCAACGTTGTTGCGGCCGCGGATGACGGCGTCAGCCATCGAAGTCATGTACAGCTCGATAGCGCGAATGGCGTCATCGTTACCTGGGATGATGTAGTCAACACCTTCCGGGCTGCTGTTGGTATCGACAACGCCGATAACCGGGATACCCAGTTTGTTGGCTTCGGTGATCGCGATGCGCTCGTGATCAACGTCGATAACGAACAGAGCGTCTGGCAGACCACCCATGTCCTTGATGCCGCCCAGGCTGCGATCCAGTTTTTCCAGGTCGCGGGAGCGCATCAGGGCTTCTTTCTTGGTCAGCTTGGCGAAAGTGCCATCTTCGGCCTGGGTTTCCAGGTCGCGCAGACGCTTGATCGAGGCGCGGATGGTTTTGTAGTTGGTCAGCATGCCGCCCAACCAACGGTGGTCAACGTATGGCGAACCGCAACGAGCAGCTTGCTCGGCGACGATCTTGCCGGCGGAACGCTTGGTGCCGACGAACAGGATCTTGTTCTTGCCCTGGGCCAGGCGCTCTACGAACGACAGAGCGTCGTTGAACATTGGCAGGGTTTTTTCCAGGTTGACGATGTGGATCTTGTTACGCGCGCCGAAAATGTACTTGCCCATTTTCGGGTTCCAGTAACGGGTCTGGTGGCCGAAGTGCACACCGGCCTTCAGCATATCGCGCATGTTGACTTGGGACATGATAGTTCCTTGATAAGTCGGGTTGGGCCTCCACGTATCCCAATGACCAACCCGCGAATTCTGCAACTCGGGGCACCCAGGTCATCGTGTCGACACGTGTGTGGGTTAAATGCTGACGGGGTCGTGCCCGAAAGCGGCGCATGTTATACCACAGACCGCGGGCAAACGGAACCCGGTGAAAAAACAGCTGCAAGTGGCAAGCTTCAAGCAAAAGCAGCAGCCGACGCACAATCCGCTTCTTCTTGTAGCTTGCCACTTGCAGCTTGCACCCTGACGCTCTGATAGAATAAGCCCTTTCCCGTTTGTTCGCGCCGTGCACGGCGCCGTAGAGAGCCTGTAATGACCGTTACCATCAAGACCGCAGAAGACATCGAAAAGATGCGCATCGCTGGCCGCCTGGCCGCCGAAGTGCTGGAAATGATCGAGGAACACGTCAAGCCCGGCGTCACCACCGAAGCGCTGGACCGCCTGTGCCACGACTACATCGTCAATGTTCAGCAGGCCATCCCGGCGCCGCTCAACTACAAAGGCTACCCGAAGTCGATCTGCACCTCGATCAACCATGTGGTCTGCCACGGCATCCCCAACGACAAGCCGCTCAAGGACGGTGACACGCTGAACATCGACGTCACCGTGATCAAGGACGGCTACCACGGCGATACCAGCCGCATGTTCCATGTCGGCACCGTGCCGGCATGGGCCGAGCGCCTGTCCAAGGTGACCCAGGAATGCATGTACAAGGCCATTGAACTGGTCAAGCCGGGGTGCCGCCTGGGCGACATCGGTGAAGTGATCCAGAAGCACGCCGAAAAGAACGGCTTCTCGGTGGTGCGTGAATTCTGCGGCCACGGTATCGGCAAGGTGTTCCACGAAGAACCGCAGATCCTCCACTACGGCCGCGCAGGCACGGGCATGGAACTGAAGGAAGGCATGACCTTCACCATCGAACCCATGATCAACCAGGGCAAGGCCGACACCAAGGTGCTGGGCGACGGCTGGACCGCCATCACCAAGGACCGCAAGCTCTCGGCCCAGTGGGAGCACACCCTGGTGGTGACTGCGACCGGCTACGAGATCTTCACCCTGCGCAAGGACGATACGATCCCGCGCACCTCGGCCTGATCCCGGCCAACCCACGACAGGAACGTGACGCGATGCCCCAGGTGGACCCCGAACTGTTCGACCGCGGCCAGTTCCAGGCGGAACTGGCCCTCAAGGCGAGCCCTATCGCCGCTTTCAAGAAAGCCATCCGCCTGGCCGGCGAGGTGCTCGACAAGCGTTTCCGCGCCGGCGGCGACATTCGCCCGCTGATCGAGGCCCGTGCCTGGCTGGTCGATAATATCCTGCAACAGGCCTGGAACCAGTTCGACTGGGGGGACCACAGCGGCATCGCCCTGGTTGCGGTGGGTGGCTACGGGCGCGGTGAATTGCACCCGCATTCGGACATCGACCTGCTGATCCTCCTGGGCGCTGCCGAGCATGAACAGTACCGCGACGCCATCGAACGGTTTCTCACCCTGCTGTGGGACATAGGCCTGGAAGTCGGCCAGAGCGTGCGTACCGTGGACGAGTGTGCCGAACAGGCCCGCGCCGACCTCACGGTGATCACCAACCTGATGGAAAGCCGCACCATCGCCGGCCCGGAGCCGTTGCGCCAACGCATGCTGGACGTGACCAGCACCGCGCACATGTGGCCGAGCAAGGAGTTCTTCCTGGCCAAACGCGCCGAACTCAAGGCCCGCCACCACAAGTACAACGACACCGAGTACAACCTGGAGCCCAACGTCAAAGGGTCCCCTGGCGGCCTGCGCGATATCCAGACCGTACTGTGGGTGGCGCGCCGCCAATACGGCACCTTGAACCTGCTCGCACTGGCTGGCGAAGGCTTCCTGCTGGAAAGCGAGAACGAACTGCTGGCCTCGTCGCAGGACTTTCTATGGAAGGTGCGTTACGCCCTGCACATGCTGGCCGGCCGCGCCGAAGACCGCCTGCTGTTCGACCACCAGCGCAGCCTGGCCGAACTGCTGGGCTACCACGACGAGAACCCCAAGCGGGCGATCGAGCAGTTCATGACCCAGTACTACCGAGTGGTGATGAGCATCAGCCAGCTGTGCGACCTGATCATCCAGCACTTCGAGGAGGTCATCCTCGCCGACGAGGACAGTGGCAGCACCCAGCCGCTGAATGCGCGCTTCCGCCTGCATGACGGCTATATCGAGGCCACCCGGCCGAACGTATTCAAGCGCACGCCGTTCGCCATGCTGGAGATGTTCGTGCTGATGGCCCAGCACCCGGAAATCAAGGGTGTACGCGCCGATACCGTGCGCCTGCTGCGCGAACACCGACACCTGATCGACGACACGTTCCGCACCGACATCCGCAATACCAGCCTGTTCATAGAGCTGTTCAAGTGCGAGATCGGCATACACCGTAATCTGCGCCGGATGAACCGCTACGGCATCCTGGGGCGTTACCTGCCCGAGTTCGGCCTGATCGTCGGGCAGATGCAGCACGACCTGTTCCACATCTATACCGTGGATGCGCACACCCTCAACCTCATCAAGCACCTGCGCAAGCTGCAGTACACACCGGTGTCCGAGAAGTTTCCGCTGGCCAGCAAGCTCATGGGGCGCCTGCCCAAACCCGAGCTGATCTACCTGGCCGGCCTGTACCACGACATCGGCAAGGGCCGCCACGGTGACCACTCGGAGCTCGGTGCGGTAGACGCGCAGAAGTTCTGCGAACGCCACCAACTGCCCGCCTGGGACAGCCGGCTGATCGTCTGGCTGGTGCTCAACCACCTGGTGATGTCTACCACCGCCCAGCGCAAGGACCTGTCCGACCCGCAGGTGATCAACGACTTCGCCCTGCACGTCGGCGACGAAACGCGCCTGGACTACCTGTACGTGCTGACCGTGGCCGATATCAATGCCACCAACCCCAGCTTGTGGAACTCGTGGCGCGCCAGCCTGTTGCGCCAGCTTTACACCGAGACCAAGCGGGCCTTGCGCCGCGGCCTGGAAAACCCGCTGGACCGCGAAGAGCAGATTCGCCAAACCCAGTCTGCCGCCCTGGACATCCTGGTGCGCGAGGGCACCGACCCGGACGACGTCGAACAATTGTGGTCGCAGCTGGGCGATGACTACTTTCTCAAGCACACTGCGGCCGACGTAGCCTGGCACAGTGATGCGATCCTGCAGCAGCCCGCCGATGGCGGCCCGCTGGTGCTGATCAAGGAAACCACCCAGCGCGAGTTCGAGGGTGGCACGCAGATCTTCATCTACGCCCCGGACCAGCACGACTTCTTTGCGGTGACAGTAGCGGCCATGTCGCAGCTGAACCTGAACATTCACGACGCGCGAATCATCACCTCCAGCAGCCAGTTCACCCTCGACACCTACATCGTGCTGGACAACGACGGCGGCTCGATTGGCGACAACCCGCAACGGGTGCGGCAGATTCGCGACGGCCTGAGCGAAGCCTTGCGCAACCCCGAGAACTACCCGACCATCATTCAGCGCCGGGTGCCCCGCCAGCTCAAGCACTTCGACTTCCCGCCACAGGTGACCATCCTCAACGATGCCCAACGGCCGGTGACCATTCTCGAGATCACCGCCCCCGACCGCCCTGGCCTGCTGGCCCGGCTGGGGCGGATTTTCCTGGAATTCGACCTGTCACTGCAGAACGCCAAGATCGCCACCCTCGGCGAACGGGTCGAAGACGTGTTCTTCATCACCGATGCCGACAACCAGCCGCTGTCCGACCCGCAACTGTGCAGCCGCCTGCAGGAAGCTATCGTGCAACAGCTGCAGGCCGGCCAAGGCAGCGACACCAGCCCGAGCCGCCTGACCATTTAACGATTAGACGATTGACGAGACCTTGCGCCGATGAACCATGCCTTGACCCAGCTTCAGCCCTACCCGTTCGAAAAGCTCCGCGCCCTGCTGGGCACCGTGAAGCCTGCGGCGGACAAACGCGCCATCGCCCTGTCGATCGGTGAGCCGAAGCACGAATCGCCGGCGTTCGTCGCCCAGGCCATGGCCGACAACCTCGACAAGCTGGCTGTCTATCCCAGCACCCTCGGCCTGCCGGCGCTGCGCCAGGCTATTGGCCAGTGGTGCGAGCAGCGGTTTGGCGTGCCCGCCGGCTGGCTCGACGCCGACCGTCATATCCTGCCGGTCAATGGCACCCGCGAGGCGCTGTTCGCCTTCACCCAGGCCGTGGTCAACCGCGCCGATGACGGCCTGGTGGTCAGCCCGAACCCGTTCTACCAGATCTATGAAGGCGCAGCCCTGCTGGCCGGCGCCACCCCGCACTACCTGCCGTGCCTGGAAGCCAATGGCTTCAACCCGGACTTCGACGCCGTGCCGGCCGATGTCTGGCAGCGCTGCCAGATCCTGTTCCTGTGCTCGCCGGGCAACCCGACCGGGGCGCTGGTGCCCATGGACACCCTGAAAACGCTGATTGCGCTGGCCGACGAGCATGACTTCGTGATCGCCGCCGATGAGTGCTACAGCGAACTGTACTTCGACGAAGACGCCCCGCCGCCCGGCCTGTTGAGCGCTTGCGCGGAGTTGGGCCGCAGCGACTTCAAACGTTGCGTGGTCTTCCACAGCCTGTCCAAGCGCTCCAACCTGCCGGGCCTGCGCTCGGGCTTCGTTGCCGGCGACGCCGACATCATCAAGCCATTCCTGCTGTACCGTACCTACCACGGCTGCGCCATGCCGGTGCAAACCCAACTGGCGAGCATCGCCGCCTGGCAGGATGAAGCGCATGTGCGCGAAAACCGCGACCAGTACCGCGCCAAATACGATGCCGTGCTGGAGATCCTGCAGCCGGTACTGGACGTACAGCGCCCGGACGGCAGCTTCTACCTGTGGGCCAAGGTGCCTGGCGACGATGCCGAGTTCACCCGTGACCTGTTCGAAGTCCAGCATGTGACGGTGGTGCCGGGGTCTTACCTTTCGCGGGAAGTGGATGGTGTGAACCCGGGGGCCGGGCGTGTCCGCATGGCCTTGGTTGCACCGCTGGCCGAGTGCATCGAAGCTGCCGAGCGCATTCGCGCGTTTCTGCAAAGCCGCTGACAGGATCGGGGGGCGGTTTGTACGCGGTTCCTGTGGGAGCGGGCGTGCCCGCGAACACCGGCGCAGCCGGTGCCAGACACCGCGTCGCCTGCTTCGCGGGCAAGCCCGCTCCCACAACGAATCGCGCAGGCTTTTCAAATTTTGAGAAAGACAGCTGCTCCTGCAAGTACAGCTGCAACTCCAAGCCAACGCAGACCCCCTGTGGGAGCGGGCATGCCCGCGAACACCGGCGCAGCCGGTGCCAGACAGC
>NZ_BCBD01000011.1:0-56758 GCF_001320345.1 Pseudomonas sp. NBRC 111127
TCTTGCTGCAGGGCGTAGACGCGGCCGTTCCAGAACTGGCCCAGCGCAGCTTCACCAGAGGCCAGCAATTGCTGCGACTGAGCGCCACCGCCCCACCAGACGATGTCTTTCTTGATGGTGTCGAGCTTCTTGAAGGCGCGGTCCAGGTCCAGCGGGTAGAGCTTGTCGGGGGCTACACCGTCGGCCAGCAGGGCCAGTTCCAGCACGCCTGGGCTGGGCCATTTGTACAAGGCGCGTTTGCCAGGGTAGGTCTTGGTGTCGAACAGCGCGGCCCAGTCGACTGGCTTGTTGGCACCGAGCTTGCCTTCGTTGTAACCGAGCACGAAGGAGAAGAAGAACGAGCCGACACCGTGGTCGGACACAAAGCGTGGGTCGATCTTGTCGCGCTTGATCTGGGTGAAATCGAGGGGTTCGAGCAAGCCTTCGCTGGCGGCGCGCAGGGCAAAGTCGGCTTCCACGTCGACCACGTCCCATTGCACGTTACCGCTCTCGACCATGGCCTTGAGCTTGCCATAGTCGGTCGGGCCGTCCTGGACTACCTTGATGTCGGTCGCTTTGGTGAAGGGAACGGCCCACGCTTCTTTCTGGGCGTCCTGGGTGGTCCCGCCCCAGCTGACGAAGTTGAGGCTGTCGGCGGCTTGGGCGGCCTGACATGCCAGGGTCAGCAGGCTGGCAGACAGCACTGCGGTTACACGTTTGCTCAACAGCATGGTTACGCCCTCGTTGCTTTTGTTATTCGAGGCTGGGCTTGTGGTGCGCCCGCCAATAGTGTTCGGGGAGCAGCTAAAACAAAGTGTCGATGGCCATCTGGCGTTGTGGATGCCGGCCAGCAGATTTAAGGTCTACGGGATATCATATTATGGTATTCCAAACTTTTGGCAAGAGGTATGAGGCGACCGGCCATCACTCTGTCCTCTGCATGCTTGCGCGAACCCCTGTAGGAGCGGCCTCGTGTCGCGAAAGGGCCGCAAAGCGGCCCCAACAATTCATGTGTCGCCGCTGAAAACCCGGGGCCGCTATGCGGCCCTTTCGCGACGCAAGGCCGCGCCTACAAGGCACTGCGTCAGCCCACCAGGCCTGGCTCAAAGGGAATGCTCTGCACCACCTCCAGCTCATAACCCGCCAGCCCCGCATATTTCAGCGGCGGCCCCAGGTGGCGCAGCTTGCCCACCCCCAGGTCCTGCAGAATCTGTGCTCCGGTGCCCACTTCCGAGTACACCTTGGACTGCCCGCGCTGGTAAGGCCGCACCGGTTGGGTCAGCTGTGGTACCCGCTCCAGCAATGCCTGCGAGGATTCATGGTTGGCCAGGACCACCACCACGCCGCTGCCTTCCTCGGCCACCTTCTGCAGTGCCGCCCACAGGGTCCAGTTGGCGGGGCCGGCGTACTCGGCACCAACCAGGTCGCGCAGGGGGTCGATCACATGCACCCTGACCAGGGTTGGCTGCTCGCGGCGGATGTCGCCCATTACCATGGCCATGTGCACGCCACCTTCGATGCGGTCTTCATAGGTAACCAGGCGGAAGGTGCCATGCACGGTCGGCAGTTCACGTTCGCCGATGCGCTTGATGGTCTGCTCGGTGCTCAGGCGGTAGTGGATCAGGTCGGCGATGGTGCCGATCTTGATGCCATGCCGTGCAGCGAACACCTCAAGGTCCGGGCGACGCGCCATGGTGCCGTCGTCGTTGAGCACTTCGACGATCACCGAGGCCGGGCTGAAGCCGGCCAGGCGCGCAAGGTCGCAACCCGCTTCGGTATGGCCGGCGCGGGTCAGTACGCCGCCTTCGCGGGCACGCAGGGGGAATATATGGCCGGGTTGGACCAGGTCTTCGGGGCGGGCCGTGGGGGCCATGGCGGCGGCCACGGTACGTGCCCGGTCGGCGGCAGAGATGCCCGTAGTGACGCCCGTGGCAGCTTCGATCGACACGGTGAACGCGGTGCTGAACACACTGCCGTTGGCCGGTACCATCTGCTCCAGCCCCAGGCGTTGGCAGTGATCGTCGGTCAGGGTCAGGCAGATCAGGCCCCGCGCTTCGCGGGCCATGAAGTTGATGGCCTGGGCGTCGCAACGCTCGGCGGCGATCAGCAGGTCGCCTTCGTTTTCGCGATCCTCGTCATCCACCAGCAGGACCATCTTGCCTTGCCGGTAGTCCTCGAGAAGTTCCTCGATGGTGTTGAAAGCCATGTTGCACGCTCGCTGTGGTGGTGTCATTTTATGGTATACCATCATACACAAATATCGACGAATCAGGAGAAACCGCATGAAGGCCTATTGGATCGCCCATGTGGACGTGACCGACCCGGAGCAGTACCAGCAATACACCCAACGCGCCCCGGCTGCCTTCCAGGCGTTCGGTGGCCGCTTTCTGGCCCGTGGCGGGCGCAGCGAGGCGCTGGAAGGGCGGCCCACACCTCAGCGTAGCGTGGTGATCGAATTCGATTCCTACGCGCAGGCGGTGGCGTGTTACCGGTCTGAGCTGTACCAGGAGGCGTGCAGCCATCGCCAAGGGGTAGCGAAGGCCGAGGTGATCATCGTTGAAGGGGTGGGGCCGTGAGTGTTGGTTGATGCCCCTGACGCCGGCGAGCCGGCGATAGGGCCACTACTGGCAAAACAGAAACTCAAGGCGCTTGCGTAACGTGCACGTTGTCGATGACCATGCGCGGGTTTTCGCCGTCTTCAACCATGTGAAGGTGCAGGATTTCAGGGCCGTTCACCGTTAGCTCATCGGACCCATAATGCATACCTTCACGGTCACTGAGCCGTTTGTGGTTGTCCGTAAAGGTGAGATCTCTGGTACATAGATCACTGCACCCCCAGTCGTAACTTACGCGGCGGGTACCTGTGCCAGGCAGCAGAATTTCGGTTGAACCGTCGAACGTAAGATGTTTTGCCTTTATGGCGCTTCCATCGCCGCTGTGCGAATCGTCGCTGATCCCACCCGTGCCATGTAGTTTGAATGTCGTCTGGTCAACCTTGAATTCCTTGCGGTCACCGACCTGCTCGGACTCGAAATCGACCTCCGAAGTCACGATGGGGCGACCTACCGCTTGGTCTTGCTCATCGTAGGTTAGCTGCATAACCTGATCCTTCGCCGTGGGCAGCTTGATTCGGATTACAGGCACCGCCTGGCCATACGCTGCGTGATACCGGAACTGGTCGAACTGCGCCAGCAAGCCAGCCTGCGTCTGACCCTCGACATAGAAAAATGCAACAACAGGCAAGTTGGCGCCCACGCCGACTTGCCAGGCTGGAAGCAAAATCTCGTTGTAGCCCATCCACGCATCGGCGCTCAAACCTGCCCTGACTTTTATCGGCATCTCGAACCACCGGGCCCTCATGTTCGCGGGTGCTTCGCGAAGGTCCCACCCGCAGACTCTTGATTTTCTGATGTCATCTTCGCTGTACGTTGCCAACCACGCTTCGGCATCCTTCACGCCGACCTTCTGGCACGCATCCGTGGTGCTCTCAAACCCATCATGCGGGCCGCACCCCTGCGCGGTTTCGCGGTTGTCCGTGCCACCATCGATGGGGAAGGTGCACAGTACTTCGAGCTCGCGCAGCTTGCCGTGCGGGATGGCCTGCAGCGGCGGGAACAAGAAACCATTGAAGCGTTCCGCCGCCCTGCCGAAGTTCGTATCGCGGCGCACCCAGGAAAACGCTATGGCGCCTTTATCCAAGTGCTTGCGGCTCGGGTCCCAAGGTAGCGATTCTGGGCTGAAACCGGTGGCACGCATTTCAAAACCGCTGCACAGGTAGCTGGGTTTGTCAGGCCCACCGCAGTCTTCGGTGACCGAGTCGTACCAGACTTTCAGTTGCGTAACCGCCTGTTCACCCCGCTTGTTCAATTCGATCAACTGCTGTGACTTGGCTGTTGCGCTTGTGAGTGCCTGAGTCTGCGCGGGCGGACGGGCAGGCAGCACAGAGGACGTGTGCGACACGCAACCGATCGAACTTGCCAGGGTTAGAAGCGACAGGGCTATTCGTGTCCACATTGGCGAGCACCTTTTTCTGAGTGGAGTAGCACAGCCGCACGCATAGCTATCGTGGGCTTTGGTGCAATTTGCGCACAGGAAAAAAGTGGCGGCTACTGGCAGTTTTATCAGCATTCGGGCCAAGCCCAGGTGACCGAGCGCCAACATCTCGATTGGGCCTGGGCAGGTCTTCCGGTCATGGGCTCAGTTCAGGTGCGCTTTGAGTTCGGCGCCAGCCTGGCGCATTGCCGCCTTGACCGCCGGTACCTGGCTCAGCGGGTTGAGCAGCCCATAGTCATGGATCATGCCGTTGTAGCGCACCGAGGTCACCGGCACGCCGGCGGCATTCAGCTTGCGGGCATAGGCCTCACCTTCATCACGCAGCACATCGAACTCGGCTGTTTGCACCAGTGCTGGCGGCAAGCCTTGCAACTGTTCGGTGGTGGCCCGCAGCGGCGCGGCGTAGATCTGTTCCCGCGCCTTGGCATCCGTGGTGTAGTTGTCCCAGAACCACTTCATCATGCCGGTGGTCAGGAAGTGCCCTTCGGCAAAGTGTTTGTACGAAGCGGTTTCGAAGCTGGCGTCCGTCACCGGCCACAGCAACAGCTGGAAGCGCAGGGCCGGGGTGCCGGCCTCTTTGGCCTTCAGCGCCACGACCGCCGCCATGTTGCCACCGACGCTGTTGCCAGCCACGCCCAGGCGCTTGCCATCCACGCCGATCTGCTGGCCGTGCTCGGCCACCCAGCGGGTCGCGGCATAGGCTTGGTTGATCGCGGTTGGGTAGTGCGCCTCCGGCGACGGGGTGTAGTCGACATACACCGCCACTGCCCCAGAGCCAACCACCAGGTCACGGATCAACCGCTGGTGGGTCGGGAAGTCACCGAGCACCCAGCCGCCGCCGTGGAAGAACATGAATACCGGCAACGCCCCTTTGACATTGGCCGGGCGAACCACCTGCAGCTTGATCGACTGGCCGTCGGCCTCGATGGTGCGTTCCTTCACCTCGATCCCGGAGAGGTCAACCTTGACCGAGGCCTGGGCACCGGTCAGCACCGCGCGGGCATCTTTCGGGCTGAGTTGCTCCAGTGGCTTGCCGCCGCCTTGCTCCAGGGCTTCGAGGAAGGCCTGGGTGCGTTGCTCCACGCCGGGGCTCCCCGCTGCGAACGCGCTGGAAACGGACAGCGCCAGAAGCGAGGCGGTGAGTGTTTTGTGGACAATGTTCATGGGCGAATCCTTTTCTGTGCAAGTGTCGGGGGTGGGCGTCTTGCCTGGCCTGCTGGGCCATCGCTGCGACCTGTGCGTAGATTAGGCAGGTGCGCTCGTGGGAAAAAGCCGCTATAAAGCGTTTTACTGTCACCAAGAGCGAGACAATGAACCCCTACGAAGACATGCGAATCTTTGCCCAGGTGATGGAGGCCGGCAGTTTCACCGCCGCCGCCGACCGCCTGGGGATGTCCAAGCAATCGGTGAGCCGGCGCCTGATGCAACTCGAAGCGCGCCTGGGCGTGCGCCTGCTCAACCGCTCCACCCGGCGCCTGGACGCCACGCCGCTGGGCCAGCAGTACTACCAGTCGGCCATGCGCCTGCTCGGTGAAGTGCAGCAGGTGGAGCACGACATCAGCGGCCAGGCCCAGGCCTTGCGCGGCACCTTGCGCCTGAGCGCGCCATTGTCGTTCGCCATGGCGCACCTGGGCTGTTTGCTGACCGAGTTTCTGCAGTTGCATGCGCAGGTGGATGTGGAGGTGGACCTCAGTGACCGGGCGGTGGACCTGATCGGCGAAGGCTATGACCTGGCGTTGCGGATTGGCGCGCTGGAGGACTCCAGCCTGATCGCCCGGCGCATCGCCGATGTGCAGCGGGTGTACTGCGCGAGCCCGGCCTACCTGGCGGCGCGCGGTGTGCCGGCCAGGCCGGAGGACCTGGCCGGGCATGACTGCCTGCCGTATGGGCATTCGCGGCAGGTGCAGTGGCAGTTTCGGCAGGCTGGCAAGGCCCAGGCGATTCAGGTGGCCGGGCGCATGCGCGCGAACAATGGTGAAATCCTAAGGGACGCGGCGATTGCCGGCATGGGGGTGACTTACCTGCCGACCTTCATCGTAGGGCAAGCGCTGGCCGATGGGCGCCTGGTCACGGTGCTGGATGACTGGCGGCCGCCGGCATTGCAGCTGTCGGCGGTGTACCCGCAGCACCGGCAGGTGGCGCGGCCGGTGCAGGGGTTCGTGAACTTCCTGCGCGAGCGCTTGCTGCAGTTGTAAAGCCAGGGCGCGGGCGATTAAAGACCGCTTCTACAAGCACCCGCAAAAACTGGCTATGCTTGGCCCATGACCAGCTCTCCACCGTTGCGCCAGCCTTGCCCCCCTGGCGCCTGCATTTGTGGCCGCGAACAACTGGCCGACCACCCGCAGACCGCCCAGCGCATCCTCCTGCTGACCCGCCAGGAAGAAAAGCGCCTGCTCGAGCGCCTGGAAAACCTGAAAGACCTTGAAGACCTGCAGCGCCTGCAACAACGCCTGTTCGACAATCTCGGCATTCGCGTGCACATCGCCCCGGGCTTCAATGAAGTGCGGACCATGCGCGGCATCGTCATCGAACTGGATAACCAGCCCGGGCTGTGCCGCAAGACCCGGCAGGCGATCCCGGCGGCGATCCGCCGCGGGCTGGAACGCAATCCCGAGGTTGCGTTCCGCCTGCTCGATACCCACGACCTGCTGCGCGATGCATGAGATGAAGTTAATTTTCCGTCGGCTTGCTACGTCTACTTGAAAGCCTCCTGCGCCAAGCGCGCAGCGGTACTCATCATTCAAGGAGACAGGCAATGACTTCTGTATTCGACCGCGAAGATATCCAGTTCCAGGTAGTGGTCAACCACGAAGAGCAATACTCGATCTGGCCCGACTACAAAGCCATCCCCAACGGCTGGCGTGCAGTGGGCAAAAGCGGCCTGAAAAAGGAATGCCTGGCGTACATCGACGAGGTGTGGACCGACATGCGCCCCCTCAGCCTGCGCCAGAAAATGGCCGAAGCCGCCCCCCAGTGACCGCACTGAACCTGCTGTGCCTGCCTTACTCGGGCGCCAGCGCCATGGTCTACAGCCGCTGGCGGCGCAAGCTGCCGTCGTGGGTGCAGGTACGCCCGGTGGAGCTGCCCGGGCGCGGCGCACGCATGGCCGAGCCGCTGCACACCGACATGCAGGCGCTGGCCCGGCAACTGGCAAGCGAGCAGCGCCTGGCCGCCAATGCACCCTACGCGTTGCTGGGCCACAGCCTGGGTGCCTTGCTGGCCTTCGAGCTGGCGCATGAGCTGCAAGCGCTGGGCTGCCCGGCGCCGCTGGCGTTGTTTGCCTGCGGCACGGCGGCCCCGACCCGGCGCGAAGATTACGATGGCAGGCACTGGCGCGAGCCAAAAACCGACGCCGAGCTGATCAGCGAGCTGCGTGAGCTGCAAGGTACGCCCGAGGAAGTGCTGGCCAATGCCGAGTTGATGAGCCTGACCTTGCCGACCCTGCGCGCCGATTTCCTGCTGTGCGGCACCTACGCCTACCGTCAGCGGCCGGCCCTGAGCTGCCCGCTGCATGTGCTGGCCGGCACTGATGACCGGGCCAATGACGAGCAACTGCGGGCCTGGGGCAAAGAAACCCACGGCGAGTTTTCGCTGCAGATGTTCCCCGGCGGGCACTTCTTCATCCACGAGCATGAAGACCGTGTACTCGACGCCCTCACTGCCTTGCTGCAACCGTTGCGCCTGTCCGCCTGATTGACGTCACCGCTTGCCTGGGGGAGGCTAGGCCTTTTCCCAGGCAAGGGGCAGAGCATGCTGATCGATCCACACAAGGCCACGCTGCTGGTCGTCGACATCCAGGAAAAGCTCATCGGCGCCATGAGCGACGCCGAAGGCACCCGGGCGCGGGCCCGCTGGCTGCTGGCGGCGACCGCCGAGCTGGAGCTGCCGGTGGTGATTTCCGAACAGTACCCCAAGGGTCTGGGCCACACCCTGGCCGAGTTGCTGGCGGCGGCACCGGCCGCCCAGGTGGTGGAGAAAAGCCATTTTTCCTGCGTTGCCGCCCAATGCTTGCCCGACAGCCTGATGGCCCGTGAACAGGTGATCGTGTGTGGCATGGAAACCCATGTCTGCGTGCTGCAGACCGTGCTCGGCCTGCTGGCGCTGGGCAAGCAGGTGTTCGTGGTCGAAGATGCCTGTGACAGCCGCACGGCGGCCAGCAAGGCGGCGGGCCTGGCGCGCATGCGCGAAGCCGGTGCGCAGGTCGTGACCCGGGAAATGGTGCTGTTCGAGCTGATGGGGAGTGCGGCGCATCCGTTGTTCCGCCATATCAGCAAGACCTACCTGGTCGGTGAACAGCCCTGAACGGCCGGTTATGGGCGGCAGGCATGATGGCCCTTGCACTGCTGCAAGGTTGCGCCGGGCGCCGCGAAGAAGTGCCCGCAGCGGACCCGGCCGAGGTTCTCGCCCAACTGCTGCGGTTGCTGCCCACGCAAGCCCGCGACCGCGAGGGCTGGGCCAAGGACATCCAGGTGGCCTTCGAGGCCCAGCGCATCACCCCCAGCAAGAGCAACCTGTGTGCCGTGTTGGCGGTCACCGAGCAGGAGTCGACCTTCACGGCCGACCCACAGGTGCCCAACCTGGGGCGTATCGCCCGTGAAGAAATCGACCGCCGCGCCGCGCGCCTGCACATTCCCAGGCTGCTGATCGATGGTGCGTTGAAAACGCCGTCTGGCAACGGCCAAAGCTACCAGCAGCGGCTACAGGCAGTGCGCAGCGAGAAACAGTTGAGCGAACTGTACGACGAGGTCATTGCCCGGCTCCCGTTGGGCAGGACCTTGCTTGGCGGGCTGAACCCGGTGCATACCGGCGGGCCGATGCAGGTCAGCATCGACTTTGCCGAACAGCATGCGCAGGGGTACCCCTACAGCCATGACGGCAGCATTCGCCAGGAGGTGTTCACCCGGCGCGGTGGCATGTACTTCGGTATCGCCCACTTGTTGGGTTACCCAGCCAGCTACGAACGCCCGCTCTACCGCTTCGCCGATTTCAATGCGGGCTGGTACGCCAGCCGCAATGCGGCGTTTCAAGCGGCGCTGAGCAAGGTCACGGGTGTACGCCTGGCGCTGGACGGCGACCTGATCGCACCGGGTTCGATCATGCCGGGCGCGACCGAAACGGCGGCGCGCAAAGTGGGCGGGAAGCTGGGGCTGCGCAACCCGCAGATTCGCCGCCAACTGGAGGACGGCGACAGCCTGGCGTTCGAGGACAGCAAGCTGTACGCCGGGGTATTTGCCCTGGCCGACGCGGCCGCTGGCAAGCCGCTCCCGCGAGCGGTGCTGCCGGGGATCGAACTGAAGAGCCCGAAGATTACCCGCAAGCTGACCACGGCGTGGTTTGCAGGGCGGGTGGACGAGCGTTACCAACGGTGCATGAAGCGCTAGCGCCCAGGTGCACTGTCAATGTCGCCACTGCCGAGGCAGGCGCGGCCTTGCAGCGCGAAAGGGCCGCATAGCGGCCCCAGGATTTGCGCCGGACTGTTGATCAGCTTTCGCCAAGTGCCCCGACGACTTGTTCGACACTGGCCTTCAACCCGGCAAACGCATCATCCGGGTCGCTGTCCACCACCACCAGTTTCGCGCCGGCCGCCTGGATCGCTGCGGCCAACGCCGGCTCCGGTTGGCGATGGTCCAGCACCAACGCCACATCCTGTGCCTTCAGGTTGGCCTCCAGCGCCTTCAGTGCGGCAGCATCCCACGCCGTTGGCAGCGGCTGCTGCACCACATCCAGGTTCAGGCCGCTGGCCAGGTAACCCAACCGCGGCGACAGGCTGACCACTGTGAGGTTGTCGACCTTGGCCAACTGCGTCTGGCTGCTGGCGGCAAGTTCCAACAGCTGGCGCTTGAGCGCGGCCAGGTTGCCCTGGATTTTCGTTTTTTCGCTCGGCGCCAGGCGTTCCAGGTCGTTGGCCACGACGTCGGCCATGCGCCCCAGATTGGTCGGGTTCAGCCACGGGTAGGCGTTGTAGGCATCGTCGCCACTCACCGCAATACCTGGCAAGGCGCCGTCCACCGGTCGTGCGGCATCGATCTCGACAATGCGGATATTGCTGCGCCGGGCCATCGGGTACAACGGGTCGTCGCGCCAGATCGAACGTACGCCGATCACCGCATCGGCCTGTTGCGCAGCCTTGTCCAGGCTGGCGCCACCACGGCCGCTGAAGTACGACGGCTGGCGACTGGCCGGCAGGTTGGCCGGGGCTACGCGCTTGAGTTGTACGCCGGTCCCCTCGAGCAGGGCGCTGGCCAGGCTGTGGGTGATCGGCAAGGTGGTCAGCACCTGCGTGGCGAAAGACAGCGACGGCAGGCTGGCCAGGGCCAGTGCCAGGGTCAGGTGTTTCAGGTTCATGCCGGGTTTCCTTGCAAGCGGGGAACGAGGGCGCGGGCGAGCGCAGCGAGGGCGAAGCAGAGACCGGCAACCAGGATGATCGCGGCACCCGACGGCACCGGCAGGTCGAACACGATCGGTAGCAGGATGCCGAACAACGTGCTGATGGTGGCGATGAGCACCGAGAGGAAGAAAAACCCCTTCAGTGACTGGCTGACCAGGCGCGCGGCGGCAGCCGGGATCACCAGCAACGCACCGACCAGAATGGCCCCGATCACCTTCACTGCAGCCACGGTGACCAGGGTCACCAGCACCACGAAAAGGTAGTCCAGTGTTTTCACCGCCACGCCGCGTACAGCAGCCAACTGCGGGTTGAAGCTGGCCAGCATGATGCGGTTGTACAGCGGCAGTGCCAAGGCCAGCACCAGTATGGCGACGATGCCCAGTACCACCAGGTCCTGCCCGCTCACGGTCAGCACCGAACCGAACAGCACGTTCTCGAGGATGTGCACATTGATCTTGCCCGCCAGCATCAGCAGCAGGCTGGCGCCCAGCGCCAGCGACACCGAGAGGAATACGCCAATCAGTGTGTCCGGTGACAACCCGGTGCGGTTACGCAGGAAGTTCAGCAGGATGCCGAACAGCAGGCAGTAACCGAACAGGCTGCCATAAGGCCCGGTATAGGGCTCGCCCAGCAGGATGCCGATAGCCACGCCGGTCAGTGCGGCATGGCCGACCGCTTCGGAAAAGAACGCAAAGCGCTTGACCACCACCAGGGTGCCCAGGCCACCCAGCACCGGGCCAATCATCAGGCCGGCGAGCAAGGCATTGACCACGAAGCCATAGGCCAGCGCCTCGGGCAGGTAGCCGGCAGTGGCCCAGTCCTGGACCGTTTGGCGAAAGGTTTCGAAACTCATCAGGCAATGCTCTCGCTACGCGGGTGGACGGAAAACAGGCCCAGCAGGCGCTCCGGCGTCAGGGCCTGGGCTGGCGGGGCGTCGAACAGTACCTGGCGGCTCAGCCCGGTAACCCGGTCGGCCAGGCGCAGCACCGCTTCCAGGTCGTGTTCGATCCACAACACAGTGGTCCCCGCCTGGCGCCAGGCCAGCAGCAGTTGTTCGAACACCTGAATGCCGGCTTCATCGAGCGCCGACATCGGCTCGTCCAGCACCAGCAGTTGTGGTTCGGGGATGAGCCCCTGGGCCAGCAGCACCCGCTGGCGCTCACCGCCCGACAAGGCCCCCATGCGCCGCTTGCGCTTTTCCAGCATGCCAACCCGCGCCAACGCAGCATCGATGGCAGGCTGCACCCTGCGTGACAACCCCAGGAAGGCCGGGCGCCGCTGGCACATGGCGGCCATGAAATCATCCACGGTCATTGGCAGCCCGCGGTCGAACTCCAGGGCCTGCGGGACGTAGCCGATCACCTCGCCTTGCCCTGGCCAGTGCAGGGTCAGTTCACCGTGGTGGGGCATTTGCCCGAGCAGGGTCTTGATCAGCGAACTCTTGCCGCCGCCGTTGGGGCCGACGATGGCGTGCACGCTGCCCGGGGCGACGGTGAAGCTGACCTGTTCGAGGATACGGGTGCGGCCCAGGGTCAGGTCGATATCGGCAAAGGTGATGCGCGGCCCGCAGGCGGTTGCCAGGTTGGCAGCGGCGGTCATGCGCGGTTCTCCTGAATGGCGCGGACCACGGTGTCGAGGTTGCGCTTCATTTCCACTTCGTACTTGTCCTTGGTGTATTCGCCATAGGAAATGTGGGTAAGGGGGTAAAGGCGCACACCAGACTCACGCTGGATGGTTTCGACATAGGCTGAGGGGAAGTCCATTTCCGAGAAGATCACCCTCACGTCCAGTGCCTTGAGCTGGTCGATGGTCTTCTTCAGCTGCGCCGGGCTTGGCTCGATACCATGAGCGGGTTCGACCACAGCGGTCACTTCCAGGCCGAAGTCGCGGACCAGGTAGTCGTAGGCAGCGTGGATGGTGGCCACGCGGAAGGTAGCGCTGGGGGCCTCGGTGACCTTGGCCAGTGCCTGGGCACGCAAGCCACGCAGGCGTTTGGCGTAGGCCCGGGCGTTCTGCGTGTAGAACCGGGCATTGTCCGGGTCGAGCCTGCCCAGCTCGCGGGCAATGTTGTTGACCTGGGCAATGGTCGTGCTGATCGACAGGAAAGTGTGCGGGTTGACCACCTTGCCGGCACCGCGTGCGGCAATGCCGGTAGCTGCCAGCAGCGGTACGTTCTGGTTGGCCTCGATCGTGGCGATATCAGGTTTTTCACTGGCAGCGATCATGCGGTCGGCAAAGTCGTCATGGCCAACGCCATTGAGCACCACCACGTCCAGGGTGCCGATGCGCTTGATGTCTTCGGCCCGGGGCTCGTAGGCGTGCGGGTTGAAGCCCGCCGGAATCAGCGGCACCACCTCGGCCTTGTCGCCAACGATGTTGCTCACGTAGCTGTAGTAGGGGTGCAAGGTGATGCCGATACGCAGCGGCTTGCCGTTATCGGCCAGGGCCATTGCCGGCAGGGCCAGGGCCAGGGCCAGGAGCAGGGCGAGGGCGGAGCGAAACATGGGCGAGTCCTTCGGTTCAGTGGCGGTGTTCGCGGGTAACCCCGGCGTCGTAGTGGCTGACCACCTGTTGCCAGCCAGCGGCGATCAGTGCCCCCTGGCCGAGGTCATCCGGGATGGTTGCGGCGCTGTCGCGGCGCAACCAGATATCGGCCTGGCCGGTGCTGTCGGGTGGCAGGATCAGCAGCAGGCTGCCGGCAATTTCGGGTGCCTGGCTGCGGCCCAGGTAGGCGCCAGCCTCCAGCCAGGTCCATTGGTGGCTGCCCCGGCTCTGGCTGCCGGCGTCGACCACGAATGGTGGCAGGCCTTCATCGGCCAGGGCCTGTACCCCCGGTGCAGCGGCGTTTTCTTCACGCAGCAACTGGATCTCGTCGAATGCCACCCGCAGGTCGGTGTAGAGGCCTTGCTCGGCCGCAGTGAGGTCGCGGCGGGCGTCGATCTGGTGGCTGGCGATGGCCTGTTCGTCCTCGCGCTCGCCGCGCAGCCACACCACGCCAGCCGCCAACGCCACTATCAGCAAGCTGGCCAACAGCACGTACAGGGTTTCGTGCCCGGCCCCGGCCGGGCGAATCACGTGAGCGCGGCTCATGGCTGGGCGATGTCGGCGTAGTCGACTTCCACCACGTGCCCGGGGCCGGCGTCGAACAGTACGTAGAATTCGCCGTCTGGGCGCTTGAAGGTCAGGGTCGAATCGTCGCCAAGCTTGCCGCCGACCAGCACTTGCTCGTCATAGCCGATCACATCCAGGGTTACCCCGGGGGCGCCACTGCCGTCCGAGAAACCACCGGTGCACTTGACTTGGCCGCTGGCCAGTTCTTCGCATTCGCACATGGGGTTGTGCGCCAGTGCCGGGCTTGCGGCCAGTGCCAGCAAGGGCAGGGCGAGGGTGCGCAGCAGGTAGTTCATTTCTTGCCTCCTTTGTTCTCGAGCCAGGCCACGGTGGCTGGCGATGCCTTGGCCAGCGGGACAGACGCCTGGTGCATGCTGCCGTCCCAGCCTTCCACGGTGATCCAGATCTGGGCGTCGGGTTTGGTGCGCGGAGGGACCGGCAGGTTGGTGGCCATGGCGTAGGGCGCGCCGAAGAAAATCGTGCCCGCCGCCCGCAGGCTGCGCGGTTTGCCGATGCGCAGGTAAACGGCCTTCACGTCGTTGAGGCACGCCTTGCACAGCGCTGCCCTGAATACTTTGAAGTCGCCTGCCGGGCCGTCTCTGCGGGGCGCTTCGTCACGCAGTTCCGCCAGGTCCAGGGTGTAGGGGCCGGCCTGGATGCCGGTGATCACATTCGCCCCCAGCCCTGCCTCGCCGCGGAACAGCTTGGCGTCGCTGAAATACTTGGGCATGAAACCCAGGGGGATCAGGATCAGCAGAATGTTCAAGTGGAAGCGCCACTTCAACCACCACTGTTTAAGCGGGCTGACGGGCACGGCCTGGGTGGGGCTCATCGTTGCATCTCCAGCGAGGTCCGGGTGGGCGCAGTGCGGGGGGCGCGTTCGCTGCGCTTCAGCGCAGCAGCGGTGGCTTGTGCGGTACGTTTGGTCCAGATCAGCAAGCCGCTGAACACCATCAGGGTGAGCACCAGGCCGAAGAAGAACCAGATCAGCTTGATCGGCAGGCCGCCGAAGTCACCGGTGTGCAGGGGGCGCATGGACTCGGTGACGAACTCCAGGGCGGAGCGGTCGCCCAGCAGGAACTGGCTGTCCACCTTGCGCGTGTAGGGGTTGACCTCGGCGCTTTGGAACATCAGCGGATACCAACCCCGCCCGCCCATGGAAATATGGCTGTAAGCGGTGGCAGGCAATGCAATGAAGTTGATTTCCAGCCCTGGAATCGCCAGGCCAGCGATGCGTGCCGCTTCATCGAGGTCGATCCGTGGGGCTGGGCTGCCATCGGGGGTCTGGGGCACTTCGTCGCGAGCGATGACCGGCACGATCGGCTCGCTGGAAATGCTGATGTGGTTGTCGAACAGAATTGCCTGGATCAGGAACCAGGTACCGGTGATGGAAATGACCGCGATGAACCAGATCGACCAGACACCGGCCAGGCGGTGCAGGTCGCCCCAGAAGATGCGCGAACCGTGCCCTGTACGTACCGGTTTGAAGAAGCCTTTCCAGAACTTCTTGTACACCACCAGCCCGGTTACCAGTGAAGCGAGCATGGGCAGACCGAGGATCGACACCATGTACCAGCCCCAGCTGAACCCGTTGGTGAAGGGCACCAGCCACCAGCCGTGCAGGGCGCGGGTGAAGGCTTCGAAGTTGAAGTCAGGGGATTTGCCCTGAATCGCACCGGTGTAGGGATTGACGTAAAGGGTCGGGGTGGTGCCGTCCGGGAAGGTCACATTGGCCGTGAGGGCGAAGTGTGAGCCGTCGGGCTGGATGATGGACTGCACGACCATATCCGGCTCTGCTTTGTGCAGGGCGTTCAGCACCTGCTGGAAGCTGAGGCGTTCGGCGTCGGTGTCCGGCTTGCTGGCACGTACATCCGGGTTGGCCAGCCAGACGATTTCCTGGCTGACCACCGCGAGCATGCCCGTGAAGCAGACGATCAATACAAAGAACCAGATCGGCAAGGCAAGCCAGCTGTGCACCAGGAACCACAGCCTGGATTTGGATTTTTTCAAGGGTTTGGCCATCAGACGGTCTTCTGCAATGGGTGGTCGAGCGTGCGCCCAACCAAAGAGGGCTGTACTGATAAGGACGAATGAGAATCGAAATCCTGCCGATTAAAATGAAAGCAAATGTTTCAAGCGATGAAGCCGACCTGCGCAGAGGGCGGCAGGTCGGCCAGGGGGGGCTCATGATGAGGTGAAACGAACCAGCCGGCAGGGAATTTAATTGGCTAAAGCGCGACGCGAAGTGGCCGATAGGATGGTTAGCGCAAAGACCGATCTTTCAGAAAGGGACCGACATGGCCGTCATCACAGCTGGCAACCTCATTATCAATGGCGTATCGGCGCAGGCGCGCAGCGCCAATGCCGCCGCTGAACGCGACCAGGCCAAGCAGGCCGGCGAAGCGGCGGGCCCGCTGCAAATCAGCAGCGACAGCCTGAAGGTATCCGCGGGTAGCCAGGCACAGGCAACGGATACAGCGGGCAGTGGCGGGTCGGAGGCGGTAAGCGCCCTGCAACAGTTGATCAAGGACTTGCAGAAGCAACTGGCCGAGCAGCAGAAGCAGCTTGCCGCGTTGCAGAACAGCAAGATGGATGAGACATCCAAGGCGGCTGCGGTCGGTGCCAAACAGGCAAGCATCGCCACCCTCAACGGTCAGATCATGGCCGCTACCGCGCAATTGCTGGCGCTGCTGCAGCAAGAGGGTGGCAGCAGCTCCGGCTCAATGGTCAGCGCCACGGCCTGACGGCGCCGTGGCCTGTGAGTTCGGGCCAGCTTACTCGGCCGCTACGCGCCCTTTGCCCTGGCGATCTGCCTTGTACTGCATGGCCACCGCCGGCGCTGGCTTGGCTGCACCGGTTTCCAGCCATTGGCGCAAGCGGCTGGCATCGGCGAAATGGGTGTACTTGCCGAAGGCATCCAGGATGACCATCGCCACAGGGCGGTTATCCATTCGGGTCAACAGCACCAGGCAATGCCCGGCTTCGTTGGTAAAACCGGTCTTGGTCAGCTTGATGTCCCAGTTGCTCTTGTTCACCAGGTGGTCGGTGTTTCGGAAGCCCAGGGTGTAATTGGGCTTGCGGAAGGCCACGGTCTTCTCGCGGGTGGTCGACAGCTCGCTCAGCATCGGGTACTTGCGCGAGGCCATCAGCAGCTTGGACAGGTCGCGCGCAGTCGACACGTTCTGCGTCGAAAGCCCGGTAGGTTCTACGTAGCGGGTATGGGCCATGCCCAGGCTGCGGGCTTTGGCGTTCATCGCCTTGATGAATGCCGGGTAGCCACCGGGGTAGGCATTGGCCAAGCTATTGGCTGCACGGTTTTCCGAAGACATCAAGGTAATCAGCAGGGTCTCGCGGCGATTGAGCTGGCTGCCGGGGCGTACCCGTGAATACACGCCCTTCATCTCCGGGTTGTTGGCGATGGTCATGGTGAGCATCTCATCCATGGGCAGCTTGGCGTCCAGCACCACCATCGCGGTCATCAGTTTGGTCACCGAAGCGATCGGTACCACGCGGTCGGCGTGGTTCGAGTACAGCTCCTGGTTGGTATTGAGGTCGATCAGCAGCGCGCTGCCCGAAGCCAGGTGCAGTTTGGAGGGGTCGCGTTGCACCTTGGCCGGGGGTTGTGCAGCAGCGGTCGACGGCAGCGTCGCGGTACCTGTGAGCAACAACAGCAGGCTGAGAATGGACAGGGATGTTTTCACGTTGAGGCTCACTAAAGGTTGGTATGTCGTTGGCTGTGCAAGGGTTTTCCCCCAAAAACCGCTGCATTCTGGAGTATGGCTGAACGGCTGTCGAATGCCTTATATCTAAAGGGCGCAACGTGAACGAAATTTAATCCCGGACCTATTGTGTACCCTTCATGTGCTGTTCAGAAAGGGCGCCGAGCGGTGATAGGGGCAGGGCAAACTGAGCGCTCAGTTCTGATCAGGTCCGGTACCGACCCGTGAACAGGAGGGCCGGCACGCAAAGGGCGTTGTCGCCTCAGCCATGTATCAACGTCAGGTCGCTGATAATGCAGATCGAGCCATCGTCGACCGGCGTTTGGTCGTTGTAGTCGACCTGGTTGTAAACGCCGCCGTGGAATTCGAACAGGCGCGAAGCCCAACTGCCGTCGAGTTGCAAACCACCTGAAGTACCGGTTGCTCCCTTGCAGGTTGTGGTGACCGTGACCAGGCCCTGTGCCGTGACGTGCAGGCTGATGCCGAACCGCGCGCCCAGCGGTACGCCCTTGAGCACCGTCGAATTCACCGGGTCAGCCTGGTCATAGGTTTGGCGAAAGCCCAGGGTGATATCGCCTTTCTTCCAGAACACCTTGACGGGCGGGCCGTCGTCGCCGCGCACATGCATCTGGGCAATGACCACCTTCTGCGCTGCGTTGACCTTGGTCAACGTCATGCTTTGACGGCTCCAATGGTCCGCGGCACTGGCCAGCGTCCAGGAACGGGTCTCGGTCCATTCACAGCGGGTGCGGTGGGTACTCTTGCTCGACGCCCCTTTGGTCGGCGCAGAAAACTGGACCGAGCCGTCACTCAGTAACTTGACCACCTCTGGGAGGCGGGCAATGGCTTCGTCACCGTCAAGTTCCAGGGCGACGGGGTTGGTTGCGGATACTGCCACCGGGGTGGCGATCAACAGGTTGCTGATGTCTACGGCCATGGTAACTCCTCATGAACAGCCAGGTTTGAAGGGCAGACTGAATGCTGCCTGGTTGAGAAGTTAGCCAATGGCTAAATTAAATATCAATAGCTCAAAGCTAAAAATTGCGCTGGGGGTGAAATTAACTGTTGGCGAAAATTTTCAGGGCAAGGCCTTTACGCTGGATTTGGCTGTGCGATAAGCTTTTGCCAGGTACTGTACAAATATACATATATCAGGATGACAATATGCCTATGCAAACAGCGTCGACCACCCTTCAGCCCCCGGGAATGTCGGGTGTAGAGCGCCTGAGCCTGCGGGTATCGTCGATGATCAACCACCCTGTGGCCCAGACCCAGCGCTGGGTGCTGGTGCATCGCCTGCACAGCGATGGCGACGCGGAATGGGAAGAGGTGATGGGGCTGCTGCTGGAAACACCCGAGTTGGACCTGACCTTCAACCCTGATGGCAGCGTGCTGGTGCGCTGGCAGCGCCACGCCGGCCAGCAGTTTGACGAAGTGAGCGTCGAGCAGGGCTGTGGGTCACTGATGCCTGCTGCGCCGTTCTGAAATACCGGCGCCAGGCCGCTGCCGGGGCAGCTGGCGCCTTACACGAGGTGGGCATTCCACACCAGCAGGACCCTGGCCTGGATATAGGTTTCTTCGCGGCGAATCAGGCGGTCCTTGTGCCGTGAGTTGTCGGAAATCATCTCGAAATGATCGTCATCGGCAATCTGCAGGCGCTTGATGTAGATATGGTCACCCCACGCGAAAAAGTAGATCCCGTCGCCCACGAACTCGCGAATGCTCACATCGACGATCAGTGGGTCACGGTGCCTGATGGTGGGCTCCATCGACTGGCCCCAGCCAGTGACCATCTTCAGGTGGTGGTGCTCGCTGAATTCCACACCCAGTTCACGCAGGTGGCTGGGGCTGACCCGCACATCCTTGAACATTTCCGGGTAGTCATGGGGGATCTGGCCGCCGCCCATGGCTGCGCGCACATCATAGTGGGCAATCCATACCTCATCGCCCACCAGGCCGGGCCGGCCGTGGTCGGCCTGCAGCAATACGGTTTCCGCGGGCTCGGCAGCCGCGGCCAGCAGCCTCTGGCGGGTTTCTTCGGGGATGCCTTTGCCACTTTTTGCCAGCATCTGCTTGACCAAGTCGGCGGCGCACACCGCGCCGTCGGCAGGGCCGCCCGAGGCCTGCGGGTGATCGCCGGGCGCCAGCGCGTCGAACCAGCCGCGTGGCAAGCCTTCGATACCCTCGATCCGCCGCGCCACGTCGTCGCCCAGGTTCTTGGCGGTCCTGTTGGAGAGAATCTGGCTCAGGTGCGCAGGCGCCATGCCCCAGCGCTCGGCGCAGGCGCCCTTTTTCTGGTCGGCTATCAGCTTTACCAGGTTCTGCTTGCGGATTTCATAGATGTCCATAAGGCGAAGCATGCCAGTCTTTAGCTCTCTGCTAAATGTGCGCATGGCTAAATTTCCCTTGAGGTAAATTTACCCCTAGGCTAAATTAAACCTCCAAACAATAAAAGCCACGGCGATGCAATGCCGTGGATTGCCCATCTCGTCAGTAAAGAGGTTTACATGGATCCCACCGACCTCGGCCCAGGCACCGTTACGTGGCTGGGTGGTACAGGCACCGTGTTGCTCGGGGCCTTTCTATGGCTGCGCAAATGGCTGTCCAGAGATGCGGCAGACCGCGCGCTGGACAATGCAGACATTGCCGTGATTCGCCGCCTGACCGAGCTGCTCGATAGCGAGCGCGATGCCCGCCGTGAGGCGGAGGCCAAGGCTGACCAGTTCGCCAAGGAGCGCAATGAACTGGTGGTCACCGTCGGCCGCTTGCAAGGCAGGATCGTGGCCCTGACCAGTCAACTGGCCCGGGCCAAGGCGTGAAACGACCGACGACCCGCACCCACCAGGCCAGACAAAAAAAAGCCCGCCATTTCGGCGGGCACAAGGGCGTAGGGAGCAACGCACAACAAATTCGGGTCAGGCTGCCAAAGTGCCTGGTTGCAACAGTTCAGCCAATGCGCGGGCTTGGGCGAGGGTCGGCACCGGCCCACTCACAGCCTCGCCGTTGCGCACCAGGTACCAGCAGGCCAACAGGCCTTGTTCACGCAGTGAAACCGGAACAGCGCTGCCGACAACGGACATGATCTGGATAGTGGCCATGGGGACCTCCTGTGAAACATGGGCCTACCATACGCAGCCGCTCCCAGGGTTTGAAATCAACGTTGTCGATAGTGGTCATTACTTCTATCAACCCTTACCAGCGTGGCGGGCCGTAATACACCCGTGGCGGGCCGTAGTAGGCCCGGTAGCCTGGCGGTGGCGGGGCCGGCGCATAATAAGGCTGGTAATAGACGGGCTGCGGCGGCGGCTGCACGTACACCGGTTGCGGCGGGTAGTACACCGGCTGGCGTTCCACGTACACCGTACGGTCGTGCCCGCCAGACACCGTAGCGCCAACCACCGCGCCAACCACGGCAGCGCCCAGTAGCGGGCCCGGTCCGTACCAACCGCCGCCATGGCCGTAACCACCGTGGGCAGCTGCAGGCCCGCTGATGGCCAAAGCGCCGACCAGCAGGGCGATTCCGGGAATGAGACGGCTCATATCAACCTCGCGAGTAAACCCCAAAGTGGGGTGTCACTAATATGACTCCGGTATTTGTCAATTGCGCGCAGGGCAATGGTAAAGGTTGTGTAAGGGACGACCAGCGGTTGCCTCTGGTACGCTGCACAAACGTTTCAGTCATGACTCAGGAGCAGGCTATGTCGACAACTCCCGGCAGGGATACCGTGCTGTGCATTTCCCTGGCAGGCCGCCCCGGTACATTCGGCGTGCGCTTTCACAACCACCTGTACCAACAGTTGGGCCTGGACTTTTACTACAAGGCCATGCGCACCGACGACCTCCCGGCCGCGGTAGCGGGAATTCGAGCCTTGGGCATACGCGGGTGTGGGGTAT
Source organism: Pseudomonas sp. NBRC 111127 (assembly GCF_001320345.1). Classification (NCBI taxonomy): domain Bacteria; kingdom Pseudomonadati; phylum Pseudomonadota; class Gammaproteobacteria; order Pseudomonadales; family Pseudomonadaceae; genus Pseudomonas; species Pseudomonas sp. NBRC 111127. Next base: position 21,145 of record NZ_BCBD01000011.1, read on the forward strand.
CGATGCCATACAAGGAAGCGTGCATGGCGCTGGTAGACGAGATCGACCCGTCGGCAGCGGCCATCGAGTCGGTCAACACCTTGGTGAACACCAACGGTCGCCTCACAGCCTACAACACCGACTATCTGGCCGTACGCCAGTTGTTGACCCGGCACCAGGTCGACCCGGCAACCGCTTTCGCCCTGCGCGGCAGCGGCGGTATGGCCAAGGCCGTTGCCAGCGCCTTGCGCGATGCCGGCTTTGCCGAAGGCACCATCGTCGCGCGTAATGCCCAGGCGGGGCAGCAGCTGGCGGATATGTGCGGCTACCGCTGGCTGCCAGAACTCGGCGATATCTGCCCGCCGATGCTGGTGAATGTGACGCCGATCGGCATGGCGGGGGGCGCAGAAGCTGAAGAGCTGGCGTTTTCGGATATCGCCATCGCTGCTGCAGAGCGGGTATTCGATGTGGTGGCCATGCCCGCGCAAACACCGTTGATTCGCCGCGCCCAAGCGCTGGGCAAGCCCGTGATTACCGGGCTCGAGGTGATTGCGCTGCAGGCGCTGGAGCAGTTCGTGCTGTACACAGGTGTGAGGCCGACGCCAGCGCAAGTCGATGCCGCCGTGGCGTACGCTCGCGATATCTGATTGCACCAGCAGCGGCCTCTTCGCGGTATGGCAGCGGTGCTGGCGAAGAGGCCGTTACAGGCCAAGGGGGCAATCAGAACACCTTGGTGCCGGCGTCCAGTTGCTGGTCGACCAGCGCTCGACCGTGGGCCAGTGACACATGCTGGGCACGTTCCAGGTCGGAGAAGAACTTCATCGGCATCGACAGGCGCCTGCTGGTATGGCCATCAGGGGCGGTGATCAGGCAACCGACGGCGTAGGGCAGGGGCGAGTCAGGATGGGGCATCACGCTGGCGGTGATGGTGTGCTTGCGGTATTCACAGTGAAGGGATTGCATGGTTCTTACCTCGCTGTGGCATGGGAAGCAATTACCTTCATATACCACAGCAAGGGGGCGGTGGTTCCCGCCCCCGACGAACGCTTAGCCGGCGAGGTCGGCCGGCTGAATCACTTCGACCCAATAGCCATCCGGGTCCTTGATGAACGCCAGGTGGTTCATGCGCCCGTCCTGCAGGCGCTTCTGGAACGGTACACCCAGCGCTTCGAAGCGCGCACAGGCGACGCGTACATCGGGTACCGACACGCAGATGTGACCGAAGCCGCGTGGGTCGGTATTGCCATCGTGATAGGCGAAATCGGCATCGTTTTCGGTGCCGTGGTTGTGGGTGAGCTCCAGCACGCCAGGGATCGATTTCATCCACTGGTGACGGGCGGCGTCATCGGCGGGGATCTGCGCCGGGTCGACCAGGGCCAGGAAGTACAGGCTGAAAGCGGCTTCGGGGAAATCACGCTTGTCTACCACGCGAAAGCCCAGCACACGGGTGTAGAAGTCCAGCGACTTTTCGATGTCCTTGACCCGCAGCATGGTGTGGTTGAAGACGAATTGGGCGGTGGCGGCGTCAGGTTGTGCGGTGACACCAGGCAAGGTTTGCAGATCGTGCAGGCTCATGGGAGCTCCTGAGGCAGGGCCGGGCACGGGGCGCCGGCAAAACAGACAGGCTGGCCATGATACGTCAGTGCGCCGATTGCGCAAATGAAAGCGCCCTGCACGAGTGCAGGGCGCTGGAATTAGAGGCCCGCATGTGCGGGCGCGTGATGGGGTCGCTAGTCCTTTAGCTGCCTCGATACTGAGCCAGCCCTTGTGAAAAAAGTGTGAAGCACGTGTTGATGTTTCATCAGCGAGCCCAGCTTTCCACCTCGGCGGCGCCATACTGCTCTTTCCAGGCTTTGAGGCCGCGGTGGTTGCCGCCTTTGGTCTCGATCCGCTCGCCGGTCTCGGGGTGTGTGTAAACCTTCACCACCCGCGGACGACGGTGCTGTTTGGGGGCAGGGCTGGTGGCGCGCGCCCCGGCTTTGGGGTCAAGTATGGCTATGACATCGCGCAGGCTTTTGTCGTAGCTTTTCATCAGGTTGACGAGTTTCTGCTCGAACTCGATTTCGCGTTTTAAGCCGGTATCCTTTTTCAACGCTTCCAGTTGCGCCATCTGTTCCTGGAGCGCTTTTTCCGCAGCACGAAACTCTGCAAGTCTGGACACTGTAATCACTCCTGTACGTCGGCTGTGGCGGGGCGTGACGAACATTGAAACGCATGAATACGCCGGCCACGCAGGTGGGTTTTACTGTTCGTTGATAGCGAGTGTAGTCACACATTGGGGCGGGGTAAACTGCAAACTTATTGTAAGTAAGCGGGGAACTTTCCTAGTTGCCCATGCGCGATCCAGGCGACTCGCCGAAGCGGCCTGGCAAGGCGCTTAGACCATGGTCCAATGGCCCGTGCCAGAGCCATTGCGCGATCATTTCAAAGTATGGCTGGCTGTTGCGCGGTCATGTCTCATTACCGTGGCAAGTCTGTGCCGCCGGTTGTCAACCCGCTTTGAATCTGGATGTTTCCCTGCATGTTTTCCCTCTATCCTCTCGCCCCGGGGCGTCGTGTTGCCGGCCTGTTCCTGTTATGTGCCGGTGCCAACGCCCAGGCTGGCGGTTTTCTTGAAGACAGCAGTGCCAAGGTTGAAGCACGCACTGTCTACTTCAACCGGGATTTCCGTGACGGTCACAGCAGTTCCGGCCAAGGGGCGTCCAAGCGAGAAGAGTGGGCCCAGGGCTTTATCCTCAATGTACAGTCGGGTTACACCGAAGGCCCGGTAGGGTTCGGTGTGGATGCGCTGGGCATGTTCGGTGTGAAGTTGGACTCCAGCCCCGCCGACAGTAACAGCGGCTTGCTGCCGTCTTCCGGGCACAACCCGCGGCACTCCGCCGACCAGTATGCAAAGATGGGCCTGGCGGCCAAGGTCAAAGTTTCCAACACGGTGCTCAAGTACGGTTCGATGATGCCGGATGTGCCCCTGCTCAAGTACAACGATGGCCGCCTGCTGCCGACGATGTTCCAGGGCGCCATGCTCACCTCCGAGGAACGCCGCGATCTGAAGTTCACCTTGGCACGGCTGGATCGGTACACCGCAAGGGATTCAACCGACCGCCAAAACATTCGTGTGCATTGCAAGAACAAGCGTTACGCCTGCGATATCGAAGCCGACCACTTCGACCTCGCCGGGGTCGATTACCGGGTCAACGAGCGTTTCGGTGCCCAGTATCAAGTGGCCAGGCTGGAGAACATCTATCGCCAGCAGTATTTCGGCCTGGTCGCCAGCCAACCGCTGCCGGTGGGTAGCCTTGCTGCCGACCTGCGGCTGATCAAAAGCGACGACATCGGCAACGCCCGCGCGGGTGCGATCGACCACCGCGCCGTCAGCGGCATGCTCGGCTACAGCCTGGGTGGTCACAAGCTCAGTGCTGGCTGGCAGCGCATGTATGGCGACAGCGCCATGCCCTACCTGGATGGCAGCAACCCGTACCTGGTCAACTATGCACAGGTCAATGATTTTGCCGCGGCCCAGGAGCGCTCCTGGCAAGTGCGCTATGACTATGACTTCAAGGCGTTGGGTGTGCCTGGCCTTACGTTCTTCACCCGGTACATCAACGGTGACCATATCCAGGTGCCAGGCAGCCATGCCGAAGGCAAGGAGTGGGAGCGCGACAGCGAGCTCAAGTACCAAGTGCAAAGTGGCACGTTCAAGGACGTCAGCGTGCGTTTGCGTAATTCCACCTACCGCAGCAACTATGAGCGCTGGGCGCGGGATATGGACGAAACGCGGGTGATCGTCAGCTACAACTTCTCGCTGCTCTGAACGGGTGCTTTGCCAGCGGCCTGCTGGCGCCCGACAATGGCTGCTGAACAGCACCGGAGGGCAGCACAATGAAACAGCTGTTGTTGATCGGCATCGGCCCGGGGGACCCACGCCAGGTCACGTACGAAGCCGTCGACGGGTTGCGCCAGGCCCACGTGTTCTTCGTGCTCGACAAGGGCAGCGTCAAGAACGAGCTGGTGCAGCTGCGCAAGGCCATCCTGCAGCGGTACCGGCCCGAGGGCGGCTATCGGCTGGTTCAGGTCGCCGACCCGCTGCGCGATGGGCAGGCCGACGCGTATGTGCAGGCGGTACAGGACTGGCACGTACAACGTGCAGCGCTGTATGCGCAACTGATCGAACAGGAACTCGGCGACGGCGAAACCGGCGCCTTTCTGCTGTGGGGCGAGCCCACGCTCTATGACAGCACCTTGCGCATCCTCGACCTGGTCTGCGAGCGAGTTGGCGCCCTGCACCTGCAGGTCATTCCGGGCATCAGCAGCGTGCAGGCACTGGCGGCGCGCCACCGGGTTGCGCTCAACCGCATTGGCGAACCGCTGACCGTGCTACCTGGTCGGCGTCTGGCCGGGCAGGGGAGTATCGACAATGTGGTGGTGATGCTCGATGGGCAGTGCGCGTTCGCAGCTATCGATGACCCGGCCTTGACGATTTACTGGGGCGCTTACCTGGGCACGGCTGACGAACGGCTGATCGCCGGGCCGCTGCAGGCGGTGAAGGCGCAGATTCTTGAAGTGCGTGCGCGGGAAAGGGCGCGCAAAGGGTGGATCATGGACACCTACCTGTTGCGCAGGGAGCTGTAACGGGCACCGTATTTTCGGCCCCTGCGCTGCCTGCGCGCTGGTCAAGCGGGCGCCGCCGATTTCAGGCAGGGGCGAGAATAGCCGTCACCTTGTCGCGCAGCTGGTCGATGCTGAACGGCTTGCCGATCATGTGCATGCCCTCCGGCACATTAATGTTTTCGGCGTAGCCACTGGCGAACAGCACCGGCAACAGTGGCCGCAGCTCGCGTGCCTTGGCTGCCAGCGCCTCGCCGCGCATGTCCGGCAGGCCCACATCCGTCATCATCAGCGCCAACGGCTGGTTCGGGTCTTCCAACACCTTGAGCGCCGCGGTGGCATGTTCCGCCTCGATCACCGAGTAGCCCAACTCATCGAGCACTTCGACCATCAGCATACGTACGATGTCGTCGTCTTCGACTACCAAAAGGTGCATGGTTCGGGTCCTGTGCAATTGAATGTCTATGATCTGTGCACAAGGCGACAGCAGAAGTTCCCGAGGATACCGATACTTGCAATCAGATGGAACGATTGGCACACAGCACTTTCAAATACTGGCTAAATGCCCTGCCAGAGCCGTCAAAGCTGGTTAGACTTCGCTTGTCGGCACGGCGCAGCGGCACATAACCATAACGATTGTTCCGCCACTCTTTTTCATGGATTTTCTTGCTCGGGCGTTTTCTCATGATTCAAGCAGCCTCGATGGACCAGCGCAGCTTCCGCAAGTTGTTGAGCCGCAATATAGGCCTTCCTCTGGGTGTGGGCCTGCTGGGAGCCGTGGCCTTCGTTGCGGTGATCAACTACCTGCTCTCGGCGATGCAATGGGTCGAGCACACCGACCGGGTCATTGGCAATGCCAACGAAGCGGTGAAGCTGTCGATCGACATGGAAACCGGCATGCGCGGCTTTCTGCTGACGGGTGACGAGCGCTTCCTCGACCCCTATGAGGTGGCCAAGCCGCGCATTCTCAGCAGCTTGCAGGGCCTGAAAGGCATGGTCGAGGACAACCCGCAGCAAGTTGACCGTATCGACCGGCTGATCGCCTTGCAGCAAGCCTGGAATGACTTCGGCAGCGGCATGATCACCCTGCGCCGCAATGACGGCCCCTACCGGGAGCTGATCGGTAACGGCCGCGGCAAGCGCCTGACAGACGAGATTCGCAAGGAATTCGCCGACCTTATTGCCACCGAGCAGCAGTTGCGCATGGCACGCAACGAGAAGGTCAGCACCGTCACCGTCACCTCCATTTCGGCGTTCGTGCTGCTGATCGTTGGCCTCAGCGCCTTGCTGGCGTACCTGGGGCGCCGCGATCTGTTGGCGTTGTCCAGCAGTTACGACGACAACCTCAAGGCCCAGCAACGTTCTGCCGAGCGCCTGGAGCACCAGGCCTGGCTGCGCAACGGCCAGACCCAGCTGGCTCAACAAGTGCTTGGGCAGCTGACCCTGAACATGCTCGGCGACAACATTCTGCGGTTCTTTGCCTCTTACCTGGGCAGTGTGGTCGGGGCGTTGTACGTGCGCGACGAGCATGGCCGCCTGGTACGCGTTGCCTGCTATGGTCTGGATGCCGAAGAGCAGGCGCGCGAGCAGGTACTGGGTGATGGTGAGGGCCTGCTGGCCCAGGCCGTGCGTGAAGGGCGGCTGCTGCGCCTGGACGACCTGCCGCAAGACTACTTCCAGCTCAGCTCCGGCCTGGGCAAGGGCTTGCCGCGCAGTGCACTGTTGATGCCGGCCAGCGACGGCGGGCAGATCAACGGCGTGCTCGAACTGGGCTTCCTGCGGCCGCTGCAGGCGCGTGACGACGAACTGTTGCAGCGCGTGGAGGGCAACCTGGGTATGTCCATCGAAAGCGCCCGTTACCGCCAGCGCTTGCAGGAAGTCCTGGCCGAAACCCAGCAATTGAACGAAGAATTGCAGGTGCAGCAGGAAGAGCTGAAAACCGCCAACGAAGAACTGGAGGAGCAGTCCCGCGTGCTCAAGGAGTCCCAGGCCCACCTGGAAACCCAGCAAGCGGAACTGGAGCAGACCAACGAGCAGTTGTCCGACCGCACCGAAGCGCTGGACCGCAAGAACGAGGAGCTGACCCAGGCCCAGGAAGAGCTGCAGGCGCGCGCCGATGAGCTGCTGCGTTCGAGCAAGTACAAGTCCGAGTTCCTCGCCAACATGTCCCACGAATTGCGCACGCCGCTGAACAGTTCGCTGATTCTGGCCAAGCTGCTGGCCGAGAACGTTGAAGGCAACCTCAGCGGTGAGCAGGTCAAGTTCGCCGAGTCGATCTACTCGGCCGGCAACGACCTGCTAAACCTGATCAACGATATCCTCGACATCGCCAAGGTCGAGGCCGGCAAGCTTGAAGTGCGACCTGAAACCACCCACCTGGACCGCCTGGTCGAAGGCCTGCGCGACATGTTCGAGCCGTTGGCCGGGCAAAAGGGGCTGGCCTTCGAGGTCACCGCCCAGGCTCAGGTGCCCGCCACCCTGTTCACCGACCGCCAGCGACTGGAGCAGATCCTCAAGAACCTGCTGTCCAACGCCATCAAGTTCACCGAGCGCGGCCAGGTCAGCCTGAACATCGGCTACCAGCCGGACAGCGGCATCGTGTTTTCCGTGCGCGATAGCGGCATCGGCATTGCTGCCGACCAGCAGCAGGCAATCTTCGGTGCGTTCCACCAGGTCGATGGCACCAGCAACCGCCGGTATGGCGGGACTGGGCTGGGGCTGTCGATTTCCCGCGACCTTGCCCATTTGCTTGGCGGGCAGATCAGTGTCGAGAGCAGCCCCGGGCAGGGCAGTGTGTTCAGCCTGGTATTACCCGAACGCTACGAGAACCTGGAGCAGGAGGTCGAGCCCCTCAGCCTGCGCCCGGCTGTCGATACCCTGCCGCCAGTACCACAACTCGCCACTACCCAGGCGCCGAAGCTGCCGCAACTGGCCTTCACCGACGACCGTGACCGGGCGCCTTTCAGTAACCGCTGCATCCTGGTGATCGAAGACGAGCCGAACTTCGCCCGCATTCTCTTCGACCTGGCCCACGAGCTGGGTTACAGCTGCCTGGTGGCGCATGCGGCCGACGAAGGTTTCGAGCTGGCCGCCCGGTTCATACCCGATGCGATCCTGCTGGACATGCGCCTGCCTGACCATTCCGGCCTGACCGTGCTGCAACGCCTGAAGGAACAGGCCGATACCCGGCACATTCCGGTGCATATCATTTCCGTCGAGGACCGTGTCGAGGCCGCCATGCACATGGGGGCAGTGGGCTACGCCGTCAAACCCACCAGCCGCGAAGAGCTCAAGGAGGTCTTCGCGCGCCTGGAGGCCAAGCTGACGCAGAAGCTCAAGCACATTCTGCTGGTGGAAGATGACGACCTGCAGCGCGAAAGCATCGCCCGCCTGATCGGTGACGACGACGTCGAGATCACCGCCGTAGGCATGGCGCAGGAGGCCTTGGCACTGCTGCGGGAAAACATCTACGACTGCATGATCATCGACCTCAAGCTGCCAGACATGCTCGGTAACGAACTGCTCAAGCGCATGACTGCCGAAGATATCCGCGCCTTCCCGCCGGTGATCGTGTATACCGGCCGCAACCTGACCCGCGAAGAAGAAACCGACCTGCTCAAGTACTCGCGCTCGATCATCATCAAGGGTGCCCGCTCACCCGAGCGGCTGCTCGACGAAGTGACGCTGTTCCTGCACAAGGTCGAATCGCAGTTGTCCAACGAACGTCAGCGTATGCTGAAGACGGCGCGCAGCCGCGACAAAGTGTTCGAGGGGCGCAAGGTGCTGCTGGTAGATGACGATGTGCGCAATATCTTCGCCCTGACCAGTGCACTGGAGCACAAGGGCGCGATCGTCGAAATCGGCCGTAACGGCCGCGAGGCCATCGAGCGCCTGGAGCAGCATGACGACATCGACCTGGTGCTGATGGATGTGATGATGCCGGAAATGGACGGCTTCGAAGCCACCCGGCTGATCCGCCAGCAACCGCGCTGGCGCAAGCTGCCGATAATTGCGGTGACTGCCAAGGCCATGAAAGATGACCAGCACCGTTGCCTGCAGGCCGGCGCCAACGATTACCTGGCCAAACCGATCGACCTGGACCGCCTGTTCTCGCTGATCCGCGTATGGCTGCCGCAACTGGAGCGAATTTGACTAGCGAACGTAACACCGATATCGAGATCCGCTTGCTGATCGAGGCCATCTACCTCAAGTACAGCTATGATTTCCGCAATTATTCCGGCGCTTCGATCAAGCGCCGGATCCTGCATGCGCTGCGCCAGTTCGGTTGCCAGACGGTATCGGCCTTGCAGGAGCGCGTGCTGCACGACCCTGGCATGTTCATGCAGTTGCTGCAGTACCTGACGATTCCGGTCAGCGCGATGTTCCGCGACCCGGGCCATTTCCTGGCGCTGCGCACCGAGGTGGTGCCGCTGTTGCGCACCTGGCCATCGATCAAGGTGTGGATCGCCGGCTGCAGCACGGGCGAGGAGGTGTATTCGATGGCCATCCTGCTGCGCGAAGAAGGCCTGCTCGAGCGCACCATCATCTACGCCACCGACATCAACCCGCACTCGCTGGACAAAGCCAAGCAGGGCATCTACTCGATGCAGAACATGCTCGACTACGCCGAGAACTACCGCATCGCCGGTGGCCGCCGGGATTTCGCCGAGTACTACACGGCAGCCTATGGCAACGCGATCATGGACAGCACCCTGCGTGAAAACGTGACCTTCGCCGACCATAGCCTGGCCACCGACAGCGTGTTCTCCGAGACGCAGTTGGTGTCTTGCCGCAATGTGCTGATCTACTTCAACAAGGAGCTGCAGGACCGCGCCCTGGGCCTGTTCCATGAATCGCTGTGCCATCGCGGTTTTCTGGTGCTGGGCAGCAAGGAGTCGGTCGACTTTTCCGCTTACAGCGACGGTTTCGAGCCGCTGGTCAAGCCTGAACGGATCTATCGCAAATCATGAAGGGCGTACAAGCGGTGGTGATCGGCGCCTCGGCCGGCGGGGTGTCCGCGCTGTTCACCGTGCTGGGCGGGTTGCCGTCGGGGTTCGCCATTCCGGTAGTCTGTGTGTTGCACCTGCCGGATGACCGCCACAGCCAACTGGCCGAGGTGCTGCAACGCCGCCTGCTTCGTCCCGTGTGTGAGGCACGTGACAAGCAACCGCTGAGCCCTGGCCAGATCTACGTGGCCGGGCCGGGCTATCATTTATCGGTAGAACGCGACTTCACCCTGTCGTTGAGCCAGGAACCACCGGTGCATTTTTCCCGGCCGGCCATCGACTACCTGTTCATTTCCGCGGCCGATGCCTACGGTGCCGGCCTGCTTGGCGTGCTGCTCACCGGTGCCAATGAAGACGGTGCCCAGGGGTTGGCTTACATCAAGAACAGCGGCGGCCGGACCATCGTCCAGGACCCTCGCGACGCACAGGTGGCGCTGATGCCCGAGGCCGCCCTGGCCCTCCATCAGCCCGACCATATTCTTACCTTGAGTGGGATCGAGCAGTTGCTCGCCGCCCTGGAACCCAGCGCATGCTAAGCAACACTATCGCCAAACTGCTGATCGTCGACGACCTGCCAGAGAACCTGTTGGCCCTCGATGCCCTGATACAGGGCGAGGACCGTGAGGTGCACCAGGCCCAGTCTGCCGAAGCCGCCTTGTCGCTGTTGCTCGAACACGAGTTCGCGCTGGCCATTCTCGATGTGCAGATGCCGGGCATGAACGGCTTCGAACTGGCCGAACTGATGCGCGGTACGGAAAAAACCCGCCACATCCCCATCGTTTTCGTCACCGCAGCCGGGCGTGAAATGAACTACGCCTTCAAGGGCTACGAAAGTGGCGCCGTGGACTTCCTGCACAAACCGCTGGATACCGCTGCGGTGAAGAGCAAGGTGTCGGTGTTCGTCGACCTTTACCGCCAGCGCAAGGTGCTTGACCGCCAGTTGCAGGCGCTGGAGCGTAGCCGCCAGGAGCAGGAAGTGCTGCTGGGCCAGCTGCAGGCGGCGCGCGGTGAGCTGGAGCATGCGGTGCGCATGCGCGATGACTTCATGTCGATCGTGTCCCACGAGGTGCGTACCCCGCTCAACGGGCTGATCCTGGAAACCCAACTGCGCAAGCTGCACCTGGCGCGGGGCAACCTGGCGGCGTTCAGCGCCGACAAGCTGCAGGCCATGGTCGAGCGCGACGAGCGGCAGATCAACAGCCTGATCCGCCTGATCGAAGACATGCTCGATGTTTCGCGCATTCGTACCGGCAAGCTGTCGCTGCGGCCCAAAGCGTTCGACCTGAGCGAGCTGGTGCAGCGGTTGGTGGAGAATTTCACCGCCCAGGCCACGGCACTGGATACGTTCATCGAGTTGCAGCATTGCCAGCCACTGCAGGGGGAGTGGGACGAATTTCGGATTGAACAAGTACTGGCCAACCTGTTGTCCAATGCCTTGCGTTATGGTGAACGCAAACCGGTGCAGGTAAGGCTGTACGAGCAGGACGGCCTGGCGTGCGTGCAGGTGCAGGACCATGGCATTGGTATCGACATGGCTAACCAGCAACGTATCTTTCAGCAGTTCGAGCGCGTCGCAACTCAGCAAGCTACGGGTGGCCTGGGCTTGGGCCTGTATATTTCCGACCAGATCGTGCAAGCCCATGGCGGTCGGATTGTGGTGCAAAGCGAGGTGGGCAAAGGTGCGACCTTCACCCTGCAACTGCCCCTGGCTGCAGTGGAACAACTAAACGACCAGGCGTGGGCAACCTCTGCATAAGCCTGGGGTCTGATGGCCAACTGGAAGAATTTTCAAGGCGTTAACATGAGTGAAGATGCACAAGACGTAGTGCTGGTGGTCGAGGACGAACCAGCGATACGCATGATTCTGCGGGACTACCTGGCGGGCGAGGGCTACCACGTGCTGGTCGCCGAGGACGGTGAACAGGCGTTCGCCATTCTGGCCAGCAAGCCGCACCTGGACCTGATGGTGACCGACTTCCGCCTGCCGGGCGGGATCTCCGGGGTGGAAATCGCCGAGCCGGCGGTGAAGTTGCGGCCCGACCTGAAAGTGATCTTCATCAGCGGCTACCCCGCCGAGATCCTCGAGTCCGGCAGCCCGATCACCCGCAAGGCACCGATCCTGGCCAAGCCGTTCGACCTGGACACCTTGCACGAGCAGATTCAGGCACTGCTGCGCTGATACCCGTCAAGGCCCTGTCACCGGCGCGCGCTGACGGGCCGGTGCTGATCAACGCAAGGTCCGCTCCAGCCCACCCAGCAACATGCTCTCCATCAACACCAGCGCTTGCGCTTCAGGCAATGCCTGCAGCGCGCCGGGCAATCGGTTCAGCAGCGTTGCAACTACCTGCGCCGTGGCCACCAAGGCTGGCCCCTGCAGCTTCGCCTGCGGTGCGATCAGCCGCAACAGCCCGGCCTCATAACGCCCGCGCAACTGCGTCAGGCGTGCCTGCTGGGCCTCGCTCAGGCAACAGAAATCACGCTCAGCCAAACGAAACTGCAGCGGCCGTTCGGCATGCAACTGCCAATGCGCCGCGATCAGGCAATTCAAGGCTGAAGCGCCGCGGGCCATGGCCCGCCGCCCCTGGTCCAGCAGGGCCTGCAACTCCTCGTACAGTTCCTCGATCAAGTCGAACAACAGGTCCTGCTTGCTGGGAAAGTGGTGGTACAGCGAGCCGGCCGTCAGCCCGACATGCGCGGCCAATTCGCGCATGCTGACCTGGCCAAAGCCTTTTTCGGCAAACAGCGCCATGGCCTGTTCACGTCGCTCTTCGAAATTGGCACAACGCATCGCGGCATTGATCGGGGGCATGGCGCCTGGGCCTCAGTAGGTGAAGAAGCCGCGGCCGCTCTTGCGCCCCAGCCAGCCGGCCGCCACCATCTCCTTGAGCAGCGGGGCAGGGCGGTACTTGCTGTCGTTGAAGCCCTCATGGAATGCCTCCATGATCGCCAGCAAGGTGTCCAGGCCGATCAGGTCGGCCAGCGCCAGTGGGCCGATCGGCTGGTTGCAGCCAAGGCGCATGCCGGTGTCGATGTCCTCCGCGCTGGCCAGGCCTTCCTGGCGTACGAATATCGCTTCGTTGATCATCGGCACCAGGATGCGATTGACCACGAAGCCTGGCCGGTTGCCAGCAGCGATCGGGGTCTTGCCCAGCTTCTCTGTCACCAGCAGTGCCTGGGCGTAGGTACTGTCGCTGGTCTGCAGGCCACGAATGATCTCGACCAGCGCCATCATCGGCACCGGGTTGAAGAAGTGCACGCCAATGAAGCGCTCGGGGTGCTCGATGCTGGCGGCCAACTGGGTCACCGACAGCGACGAGGTGTTGGTCGCGATCAGGCAATCGGCGGCGACGTTGCTTGCCACCTGCTGCAGGATGCGTTGCTTGAGCTGCAGGTTCTCCGTGGCCGCTTCGATCACCATCTGCATCGTGGCCAGCTGGCCGTAGTCGGTGCTGGTGCGGATCCGGGTTTTGGCTGCCGCTGCCTGCTCGGCGGCGAGGGTCCCTTTGCTGACCTGGCGCTCGAGGTTCTTGCCCAGCGTTGCCACCCCGCGCTCCAGGGCGGCGTCGGCCACGTCCACCAGCAGCACCTGGTAGCCTGCCACCGCACACACTTGGGCGATGCCGTTGCCCATGGTGCCGGCGCCGATCACGGCGATCTGTTCAATGTTCATCTTTCAGTTCCCTCAAACCCGCTCGAAGACCACGGCGATGCCTTGGCCGCCACCAATGCACATGGTGGCCAGGGCGTAGCGCCCCTGAATGCGCTGCAATTCATGGATGGCCTTGGTGGCGATGATCGCGCCGGTGGCACCCACCGGGTGGCCCAGGGAAATGCCCGAACCGTTGGGGTTGACCTTTTCCGGGTCGAAGCCCAGTTCGCGGGCCACCGCGCAAGCCTGGGCGGCGAAGGCTTCGTTGGACTCGATCACGTCCAGGTCTTGCACCTTCAGGCCGGTCTTCTCCAGCACCTTGCGGGTGGCGGGGATCGGCCCCAGGCCCATCAACTCGGGTTCCACCCCGGCATGTGCGTAGCCCACCAGCCGGGCCAGTGGCTTGAGGCCCAGGCGCCGCACCGCGTCACCGCTGGCCAGCACCAGGCCAGCGGCGCCGTCGTTGATGCCACTGGCGTTACCGGCAGTCACGGTGCCGTCTTTCTTGAACACCGGCTTCATGCCGGCCAGTTGCTCGGCGGTGACCTCACCGCGCACATGTTCATCGACACTGAACTGCACGCTGCCTTTGCGGGTTTTGAGTTCCAACGGCACGATCTGGCTGGTGAAGCGGCCCTCGGCAATGGCGCGAGCGGCCCGGCGCTGGCTGGTCAGGGCCAGCTCGTCCTGCATTTCGCGGGTAATGCCCTGGCTGGCCGAGACGTTCTCGGCGGTAATGCCCATGTGGAAGTGCTGGAAGGGGTCGTGCAGTACCCCGACGGTGTAGTCGATGCCTTGCAGGTCACCCATGCGCGCGCCCCAGCGTGCCTGTGGCAGCAGGTAAGGGCCGCGGCTCATGGACTCGGCGCCAGCGGCAATGGCCACGTCGGTGTCGCCCAGCAGCAGCCCTTGGGCCGCCGAAACAATGGCCTGCAGGCCCGAGCCACACAGGCGGTTGACATTGAACGCCGGCGTTTCCTTGGGGATGCCGGCGTTCATGGCTGCAACCCGCGCCAGGTAGGCATCACGGGGTTCGGTAGGGATCACCGTGCCCATTACCACGTGACCGATCTGTTCGGCGGCCAGCCCCGAGCGCTCGATGGCGGCGCGGGTGATGGCGCTGGCCAGGTCGGCCAGCGGCAGGTCCTTGAGGGAGCCGCCAAAGCCACCGATGGCTGAACGGACGGCACTGACGACGTAGATTTCTGCGCTGCTCATAGAGGCTCCGATTGCATAGGCATGGCGGGACTGGGCCAGGCTCTGCGAGAATGGCCGGCGAGGTCCCGAAGTGGGTCCGAGTCTAGGCAAAGGCTCTGTTGCAGCCTATGCCGGAACTGTTCAAACAACCTGGCACTTTTTGCCACTCAGCATAGACAGCGAACACCGCCATGCGCGATAGCGATTCGGTCGCCGTGTACTTCCTCAACGCCATGCTGCATGCCCTGCACGATTGCCCCGCCGAGCGTGACGCGCATTTGCGTGCGGTGGGCATCGACCCGCACCTGCTCGACCAACCGCAGGCGCGGGTGCCGGCCCGGGCCTTCGCCGAGCTATGGCTGGCAATGATCCGGCGCCTGGACGATGAGTTCTTCCGCCTCGACAGCCATGGCATGCCGTTGGGCAGTTTCGCCCTGATCTGTCGGGGCCTGATCCTGGAACCCAACCTGGAAAAGGCTCTACGCCAGTGCCTGGCAGGCTTTGGCCTGTTCCTGCACGATCTGCGCGGCAGCCTGACCGTGCGCGGTAGCCGGGCGCTGATCAGCGTGCAGTCGAGCATCGCCGACCCGTTGACCCGGGTATACGCCGAGGAAACCTACCTGGTGCTGATGGTCGGCCTGCTGTGCTGGCTGGGCGGGCGCAGGGTGGCGATTGACCGGACCGAACTGGCAGTGGCCCGCCCAGCCCAGGAGGATGACCTGCTGTTGTGGGGGCCGGACCTGCGCCTGGGCAGCGGGCGTACCGAGGTGGAGTTCGACAGTGCCTGCCTGCGCCGGCCGGTGGTCCAGGACGTGGCGGCGCTGAAAACCTTCCTGCGCAGCGCGCCGCAGGGGCTGGTCATTCGCTTTCGCAACCAGAACGGCCTGGTGGCCGAGGTGTACCGGCATTTACGGGCGCGTGGCTATGGGCAGTGGCCCACGTTGGCGTCGCTGGCACAGCAGCAGGGTATCAGTGCCAGCACCTTCCGCCGGCAGTTGGAGCGCGAGGGGCGCTCCTACCAGCAGATCAAGGACGAGGTACGCCGGGCGATGGCTTTCGAGCGCTTGCGCGAAGGCGTGCTGAGCATTGCCGAGATCGCCGAGCAGGCCGGCTTTCAGGAGCCCAGCGCGTTCCACCGGGCGTTCAAGAAATGGACCGGGCAGAGCCCCGGTAGCTACCGCGCGCGGTTGGCCGGGCGCTGATCTTGGCCAGTGCCGACCCTTGCGCGGGTGCCACCGCGCCAACACTCAGCCCGCCGGCACCATGGCGAAGCCCACCCCGAAGCGGTTCCAGGCATTGATGGTGGCGATCGCCAAGGTCAGGTTGACCACTTCGGCCGGCTCGAAGTGCTGCAGCAGGGCTTCGTATTCGCCCTGCGGCGCACCCCGTTCAGGCAGGCGGGTAAGGCTCTCGAGCCAGGCCAGTGCTGCCCGTTCACGCGGGGTGAAGTACGCGGTTTCCTGCCACACGCACAGTGTTTGCAGGCGTGCCTCGGTCTCACCGGCCTTGCGCGCATCGTTGGCATGCAGGTTGACGCAATAGGCGCAGCCGTTGATCTGCGAGGCGCGCAGGCGCACCAGTTCCAGCAGCGAGTTTTCCAGGCCGCACCTGGCCAGCGCCTGTTCCAGGCCGACCATGGCTTTGTAGGCTTCGGGCGCGTGCTTGGCCCATTCGATACGGTTGTGCATGGCTGTCTCCAATGCGGATGTGGGGGGTGATGGCGCTACTGTAGCGCCGTTGATTGGCCACCCCGATAGCCAATTGCACGCTTGCGCAGGGGGCCAATGTCCATTCAGCTGGCCACTGACAGGCATCCAATCTCTTCATTTCTGCGCAGCCAGCCAAGCCGGGATAATGGTCGATCTTGCACGAAGAGAAACGAACGACCATGAGACCTGCGCTGAACCTGTTGCTGGTGATTTTGTTGGCCCTGAACCTGCGGCCGATCCTGACCAGTATCGGCCCCTTGCTCGAGCCCATGCGCGCCACTACCGGGCTGGGCTACCAGCAGGCCGCCCTGCTGACCGCTTTGCCGGTGCTCTGCATGGGCCTGGTGCCGTTGCTGCAGCCGTGGCTGCGGCGCTGGCTCAGCGAGCACGGCGGTATGCTGGGCGGCCTGGCGGCGATTGCCATGGCTTGCCTGTGGCGCCTGCAACTGGACAGTGCCTGGGCATTGATCGCCAGTGCGGTGGTCGCTGGCCTGGGCGTAGCGGTGGTACAGGGCATGATGCCGGGGCTGGTGAACCGCTGGTTCCCCCGCCGCCTGGCGGCGGCCATGGGCCTGTATTCGGCGGCGCTGATGAGTGGCGGTGGCCTGGCGGCAGTGCTGGGCCCGCACATCAGTGCGCACTTCGGCCACTGGCAGGCCGGCCTGGGCCTGTGGGCGGTGCCGGCCGTGCTGGCGTTGCTGGCCTGGGCCGTGCTGCGGCCACGCCATGGCACAGCGAAGCTGGCAGGGGCATCCGGTGGGCACTGGTTCGGCACGCGCCGGGCCTGGTTGCTGGCCCTGTACTTCGGCTTGATCAATGGCGGTTACACCAGCATGGTTGCGTGGTTGCCGGCCTACCACACCGAGCACGGCGGCAGCGCCCAGGGTGGCGCCGACCTGGTGGGCCTGATGACCATTTTCCAGGTGGCCGGCGCGCTCGGCTTGCCGCTGTTGCTGCGGCGCTATGCTGACCGGCGCCCCGGTTTGTGGCTGGCGCTGGCAATCCAGCTGGTCGGCTTTCTCGGCCTGCTACTGGCCCCCACCGTGGCCGCGGGGCTGTGGGTGGCGCTGATCGGTTTCGGCCTGGGCGCTTGCTTCAGCCAGTGCCTTACGCTGACCCTGGAGCATTTGCAAACGCCAGCCGAGGCGGGCAGCCTGGCGGCATTTGTGCAGGGCATCGGCTTCATCATTACCGGGGTCGTGCCCTACATCACCGGTTGGCTGCGGGATATCAGTGGTGACTTCCAGGCGTCGTGGACACTGTTGACGGTCACCGTGCTGGCCATGCTGTGGGTCACCACGTTTTTCAACCCGCGCGGTTACTCGGCCGCCATCGCCCGCCCGGCAACCGGCAAGGCGGCACCGGTCAGTTGAGGTGCTGCAGGGTGTCGCGCACGCGATCCAGTGCGGGGTCGATATCCAGCAGTTCAATGGCACCGAAACCCATCAGCAAGCCCTGCCGCGCAGGCGCTTCGCTGAAGAACGGCGCCAGTGGGTACAGGCCGACCTCGACCTTGCGCGCCAGGTTGGCCAGCAATTCCACGTCGACCCCTGGTCTGGCCAACGCGCTCAGATGAAAGCCGGCGCTGGCCGGAACCGCGCTGAACCAAGGGGCCAGGTCGCCCTGCAGGCGCGCCAGAATGCGTTCGCGGCGCGTGCTGTAGACCTCATGGCAACGGCGGATGTGCTTGTGCAGGTGGCCCTCGGCAAGGAAGCGCGCCAAGGCCCACTGCAGCAAGCTCGGGCTGTGCCAGTCACTGAGGTGCTTGGCCACACAGGCGGCCTGCAGTACGGCAGGCGGCAGCACGGCGTAGCCCAGGCGTAGCTCAGGCAAAAGGGTCTTGGAAAACGTGCCCACGTAGGCCACCAGCCCCTGTCGGTCCAGGCGCTGCAAAGCATCCGCAGCGGGCCCCTGGTAGCGGAATTCACAGTCGTAGTCGTCTTCGATGATCAGCGCCCCCAACTGCGCAGCCCGCGCCAGCAGCGCGTGCCGGCGCGCCTCGCTCATCGGCATGCCCAGCGGGAACTGGTGCGATGGCGTGACGTAGATCAGCCGGGTGCCGTCGGCGATGTGCTCGACGCACAGGCCCTGGTCGTCGACCGGTACCGACTGCAGCCGCGCGCCCAGGGCCAGGAACAGCTGCCGTGCCGGTGGGTAACCGGGGTCTTCCATGGCCACCTGGCAACCTGGCTCGACCAGCACGCGGGCGATCAGGTCCAGGGCCTGCTGGGCGCCGTTGCACACGAGCAGGTCGGCTGCGCTGCAGTGCACGCCACGGGTGTAGGCGATGTGGTGGGCGATGGCCTGGCGTAGTTCAGGCAAACCCTGGGCCGTAAAATGCCGTTCGGGGTGGCGCTGGCTGCGCCGCAGGGCGTAGTTCAGGCAACTGCGCCACTGGTCGAAGGGGAATTGGGCCTTGCTCGATACGCCGCCGATGAAATCGTAGCGTGAAGGGGCCTGCGCCTGGCGTTGGCTGAGCACCGTGGCGCGCGCTTGCCAGCGTTCGAGCGATGCGCTGGCGGCCAGGGGGATGGCGGCAGGTTCGCTGCTGCGCAGCGGCTGGCGCGGAGTCACGAATGTACCACGGCCCACCACACCGCTGAGCAGGTTGTCATAGGTCAGGCGTGAGTAGGCTTCGGCTACCGTCTTGCGCGACACACCCAGTTGTTCGGCCAACAGACGGGTGGGCGGCAGCTGGGTGCCAGCTGCCAGGTGGCCACTGTCGATGCCAGCGCGCAATTGCTGGTAAAGCTGATCGGTGAGGCCTTTGCGGCCATCCAGGCGAATGTGCAGTTCCATGGAACGGTCCGGAGCGGGGGTGCCCACAGGATAGCGGATTGGCTGCGCCGTGTGCGCCGGGCCGCGAGCCTTGCGCTACGGCTGTCAGAGCCGGGCGGTGCTGATGGTGATGTAGCCTTTGCCCGCCAGCGCAATGCGTATCTGGGTTTCGTCTGTGGCTGCCTTGCGGTTGCGTTTGATGCATACGCCGTCGATTGCCGCCGCGCGCATGTGCTCGGCAATGGCGCGCCCGTTCGGGTCGAAAAGCACCTCGCTGGCCAGCAGCTCGATGCGCTCGATCAGCAAACGGGTCTGTTCGTCTGTAGCGCAGAAGAACATCACCCCTGACAGGTGCGGGTCGTCATCAGGGTTGCTGATGTCATGGGCGAGCATTTCGCGCAGGCTGCTGCGCAGTTCGGCAATGGAGCGTGCGTACGGGTGCATGCGGCGTTTCCCCTGGCTGGTCATGCTGCGCCGATCTTGTTTTCTCAACGCTGAGCCGGCAAGTAAGACGCGTCTGAACATTTTGTAGGGGAATTCTGAGTCTGCCCGAGTGGCAACCCTCTGTGCAGCCTTCACAAGGCTGCTGCGCCCGCCTTGGCCACTTGTGCGTCCTGGTCGGGCTTGACCCCCGACACGCCAATGGCACCCACCACCTGGCCCTGCACCTGCAGCGGTACACCGCCCTCCAGGCAGGTCAGCAGCGGTGCGGTGACGAACGCGGTGCGCCCGCGATTGACCATGTCTTCGTAGTCCCGGGTTTCCTTGCGCCCCAGCGCCGAGGTGCGGGCCTTTTCCATGGCAATGTAGGCACCGGCTGGCGCACACCCATCCAGACGCTGCAGGGCCAGAGGGTGCCCGCCGTCGTCGACCACCACGATGGTCACAGGCCACTGTTCGGCCAACGCATGCTGGCGCGCAGCCTCAAGTACACGGGTCACCTCGGCCAGGCCGATCACGGGTTTGCTATGCATGGGCGTTCTCCGGCCGCAAGGCGGCTTCGACGATTTCCACCCAGTGCCTGACGGGGGTGCGCCCTGCACCGGCGAGGTGGGTCTGGCAGCCGATGTTGGCCGTAGCGATGATGTGCGGCTTGCCGCTTTCCAGCGCGTTCAGGCGGTTGTCGCGCAGTTGCAGGGCCAGGTCCGGCTGGGTCAGCGAATAGGTGCCCGCCGACCCGCAACACAGGTGGCCATCGGGCACGGCGGTCAGGGTGAAGCCCAGGCGGGTCAGCAATGCCTCCACCGCCCCGCCCAGTTTCAGGGCATGTTGCAGGGTGCAGGGGCAGTGAAAGGCCAGGCGCTGTTCAGCGCACAGGCCCAACTGCTCGACGGGCTCGGCAGCCAGCACCTCCACCAGGTCGCGGGCCAGCGCGCTGACGCGCGCCGCCTTGGCTGCGTACTGGCGGTCCTTTGCCAGCAGATGGCCGTAGTCGCGCACGAACGCGCCGCAGCCACTGGCCGTTTGCACGATGGCTTCGGCACCCGCCTCGATGGCGGGCCACCAGGCGTCGATGTTGCGCCTTGCACGCTGCAGGCCCTGCGCCTGGGCGTTGAGGTGGTAGTCCACGGCGCCACAGCAGCCGGCCTGGCGGATCGGCTGCACACTGATCCCCAGCCGGTCGAGCAGGCGCGTGGCAGCGGCGTTGGTATTGGGCGAGAACGCCGCCTGCACGCAGCCTTCGAGCATCAGTAACCGGCGTGCATGGCGCGGCGCCGGGCGCTCGCCGGGCGGTGTCACCGATGCCGGCAGCTTGCCCTTGAGCGTGGCCGGTAGCAGCGCTCGCAGGGCCTGACCGCTGCGGGTCAGCGCCTTGAACAGTGCCGGGCGTGGTACCACTGCGCGCAGGCCCTGGCGCAGCAGGCGCTGGCCGAGTGGTCGCGGCACCTGCTGCTCGGCCACGGCGCGGCCAATGTCCAGCAGGTCGTGGTAGCGCACCCCGGACGGGCAGGTGGACTCGCAGTTACGGCAGCTCAGGCAACGGTCCAGGTGCAGTTGGGTGCTGGCGCTGACCGGCTCGCCTTCGAGCATCTGCTTGATCAGGTAGATACGGCCGCGCGGGCCATCCAGTTCGTCACCCAGCAACTGGTAGGTGGGGCAGGTGGCGGTGCAGAAACCACAGTGCACACAGGCGCGCAGGATGCTTTCGGCTTCGTCGGCGCGGGGCAGGCGGCGGGCGCTTTCGCTGAGGTTGGTTTGCATGGTCTGGCCTCACAGGTCCGGGTACAGGCGGCCGGGGTTGAATACCCCCTGGGGGTCGAGCTGTTGCTTGAGCGCTTGGTGGTAGCGCATCAGCGCAGCGGGCAGTGGCGGGCTGCTGGCCGCACCGGGGGTGTAGGCGGTCGCGTGGCCGCCCACCCTGGCAACCGCCTCGCGAATGCTGTGCGCCTCTGCGTCAGACTTGAGCCAGCGCTGGGCCCCGCCCCAGTCGATCAATTGCTCGCCGGGCAATGCCAGCTCGCCGCAGGCAATGGGTACGGATAGCCGCCACAGCGCGGCGGGGCCGTTGAAAAAGGCCATGCGCTGTTCGCGCAGGTCGTTCCAGAACCGGCTGTCCAGTGCCTCACCGCCCAGCCGCAGGCGCGCCGATTGCACCGATCCCTCGCCGCCTTCCAGGCGCAGGTACAGGGCATCGCCGTGGTGGCAGGCGGCGCTGATCGGCAGCGGCTGCTGGCCCCATTCGGCCAGTTCGGCCAACGCCTCGTGGCGGCCCATCGGCAGCCGCAGGCTCAGGCACTGGCGCGGGCGTGGCAGCACCTTCAGCGAAACCTCGGTCAACAAGCCCAGGCAACCGAAGCTGCCCGCCATCAGGCGCGACACATCGTAGCCAGCGACATTCTTCATGACCTCGCCGCCAAAGCGCAGCAGCTTGCCGTGGCCGGTAATCACGCGTGTTCCCAGTACGTAATCGCGCACCGACCCCGCCCAGGGCCGCCTGGGGCCGGACAACCCGGCCGCGACCATGCCGCCTAACGTCGCATCAGGCCCCAGGTGGGGCGGTTCGCACGGCAGCATCTGGCCGGCCTGGTGCAGCGCTGCCTCGATTTCGCGCAGCGGCGTGCCAGCGCGGGCGGTCAGCACCAGTTCGGTCGGGTCATAGCTGACGATGCCCCGGTGGTGGCGGGTGTCCAGCACTTCAGCCACCACCGGGTTGCCGAGCATGGCCTTGCTGCCGCTACCCTGAATGCGCAGTGCCGTCCCTTGGTTCAGCGCCTGGTTTACCTGTTCGAGCAGGGTCTGGCTGTCGTCGTGGTCCATGCTCATCAGAAACGCTCCAGCTCGGGAAAAGGCAGTTGCCCGTGGTGCACGTGCAACGCGCCGAATTCGGCGCAGCGGTGCAAGGTGGGGATGTTCTTGCCGGGGTTGAGCAGGCCTTGTGGGTCGAACGCAGCCTTCACCGCATGGAACAAGGTGATTTCGTCGCTGTTGAACTGTGCGCACATCTGGTTGATCTTTTCCCGGCCGACCCCGTGTTCACCCGTGATGCTGCCGCCCACGGCCACGCACAGTTCGAGAATCTTGCCGCCGATAGCCTCGGCGCGCTCCAGTTCACCCGGCAGGTTGGCATCGAACAGGATCAGCGGGTGCATGTTGCCGTCGCCGGCATGGAACACATTGGCCACGCGCAGGCCGTATTCGCTGGACAAGTCGCTGATGCCTTTCAGCACGCGCGGCAGCTCGCGGCGTGGGATGGTGCCGTCCATGCAGTAGTAGTCGGGTGAAATGCGCCCCACGGCCGGGAAGGCATTCTTGCGCCCGGCCCAGAAACGCGCCCGCTCGGCCTCGTCGCAGGCCAGCCGCACGTCGCGGGCGCCGGCTTGCGCCAGCACGGCCGCGACCCGTTCGCAGTCAGCGTGCACATCGGCCTCGACACCGTCCAGCTCGCACAGCAGGATGGCCGCCGCCTCCACCGGGTAGCCCGCGTGGATGAAGTCCTCGGCGGCGCGGATCGCCAGGTTGTCCATCATCTCCAGGCCGCCGGGGATGATCCCGGCAGCAATGATCTGGGCCACGGCGCGGCCGGCATCCTCGACACTGTCGAAGCTCGCCAGCAGTACCCGTGCGACTTGCGGCTTGGGCAGCAGCTTGACGGTCACTTCGGTGACGATGCCGAGCATGCCTTCGGAGCCGGTGAACAACGCCAGCAGGTCGAAGCCAGGGCAGTCGAGGGCATCGCTGCCAAGGGTCAGGTGTTCACCCTCGACGGTGAGTATTTCGACCTTGAGCAGGTTGTGCACGGTCAGGCCGTACTTCAAACAGTGCACGCCGCCGGCGTTTTCAGCCACGTTGCCGCCGATGGAGCAGGCTATTTGCGAAGAGGGGTCAGGTGCGTAGTACAGGCCATGGGGGGCTGCAGCCTGGGAAATGGCCAGGTTGCGTACCCCGGGCTGCACCCGGGCGAAGCGACCCTGCGGGTTGACCTCCAGGATGCGGTTGAAGCGCGCCATGACCAGCAGAATGCCCTTGGCCAAAGGCAGGGCGCCACCGGACAGGCCGGTGCCGGCGCCACGCGCCACTACCGGTACGCCGCGTTGGTGGCACAGTTTGAGCAGCGTCTGCACCTGCTCCAGGCGTTCGGGCAGAACGACCAGCAACGGTACGGTGCGGTAGGCCGACAGGCCGTCGCACTCGTAGGGCTTGAGGTCTTCTTCGCGGTGCAAAACGTGCAGGTCTGGCAGGGCAGCCTGCAATGCCTGCAACAGCGCCTCGCGGTCAATGCTGGGCAGCGCACCATCGACGCGTTCGTCGTAGAGAATGGTCATTGGCTCACTCGGCAACGGTTTTTATTGTTGTTGGCAAAGCGGTCACGCTTGCAGCCTGCGCGCGGTGCTAGTCTGGGTCGAGTGGGTCCGCCACTGGTCCTACCAGTTTTTCGGCTGGGTACTGGCCGTTGGTGGCCTGGCTTGGCTAGATTGCAGGCGGGTGTGCAAGTGGTCCTACCAGCAGGAGGGTGCGCAATGGCGAATGAGGGCAGGGCGAAGGTGGCCGACCAGGTGGCCGAGCGGGTCGAGCGGCTGATTGTCGAAGGCGTGCTCAAGGTGGGCCAGGCATTGCCTTCGGAGCGGCGGCTTGTCGAGAAGCTGGGGTGTTCGCGCTCTGCACTGCGTGAGGGGCTGCGGGTGCTGCGCGGGCGGGGCATCATCGACACCGAGCACGGGCGCGGCTCCTTTGTCGCCGACCTCACCGGGCAGGCGGGCCACACGCCGTTGATGCATCTGTTCAGCTCACAGCCGCGCACATTGTTCGACTTGCTGGAAGTGCGCGCCTTGCTGGAGGCCGAATCTGCCCGGCTGGCAGCTTTGCGCGCCACCGACGTGGACCGCTTGCTGATCCGCCGCCGTTATGAGGACATGCTGGCGGCACACCAGGCCGCCGAGGCCATCGATGCCCGTGAGCATGCCCGCCGCGACCACGCGTTCCATCGGGCGATCAGCGAGGCCTCGCACAACCCGGTGCTGGTACACACCCTGCAATCGCTGAGCGATCTGACTTTGAGCACAGTGTTCGCGTCGGTCAACAACCTGTACTGCCGGCCGGCGCAGAAACGCCAGATCGATCGCCAGCATGCACGCTTGTATCACGCGGTGATGGAGCAGTTGCCGGAACAGGCCCAGCGCGCGGCGCGCGAGCACATCAATGGCATTCGCGACAGTTTGCGGGAGATCGAACAGGAGGACCAGCGCCTGGTCAGGGCGACCATGCGTATGGATGGTTGGGGGTGAGCCGAACCTGCACCGGCCCCTGCGTGGGTAGATTCACACAGAGGCGGGTGCAAGTCTGATTCAACGATCAGCGATGCGGTCATCCTGCGACAGAATGGCCCTGGCCAGCTCTTCGTCGTCGGCCTGTAGCCCTGGGTGGTCCTTGCGGGCCTGTTCCAGTGCGGCTTCGACATAAGCGCCGCGAATCGCACCCCCACTGGCAACGAACGCCGACAGCTCGTCGCGGGCAGGAATGATGCGTTTGTCATCTTTGAAGGTGGAATACAGCGAAGCGGAAACACCGGCCGAGGTGGCGACGTCGCCGGCATCGACGCGGGCCAGTGCGGCACCGGCAGGCAGCAGGAGCAGCAGCGCAGGGGCGATGAGTAGGTGGCGCATGTCGTGTTCTCCAGAAGGGTGAAGCCCAAGGAATAAACCACTCAGAGGTTAAGAAAGCATCAGTGTGAAAGTAGTTCCGTTGTTTGTTGGCAGAATGCATGCCCGCAGGTGGGACCGGGCATTGACCGCCTCGCGGTGCGCGTGGTCTGCTCTGCCATTCGCTCATCACAGCCACCGCAAGGTTCGCCCATGCCTGACTACAAGCTGCATTGCTTCGCCGAATCCGGCAACGCCTACAAGGCCGCGCTGATGCTGCAATTGACTGGCCAGAACTGGCAGCCAGTGTTCGTCGATTTCTTCAACGGCCAGACCCGCGAGCAAGCCTGGCGCGATGAGGTCAATGAACAGGGTGAGGTGCCGGTGCTGGAGCACGCTGGCAAGTCCTTGACCCAGTCTGCGCTGATTCTGGAGTACCTTGCGCAGCAGACCGGGCAATTCGGCCCCCGCGACGCGGACGAAAAGCGCGAAATCTGGCGCTGGTTGCTGTTCGACAACCATAAGTTCACCAGCTATTACGCGGCGCTGCGTTTCCTGTTCTGCCTGAAGAACACGGGCGAAACCGACGTGACGCAGTTCT
Organism: Pseudomonas sp. NBRC 111127; assembly: GCF_001320345.1. NCBI lineage: Bacteria > Pseudomonadati > Pseudomonadota > Gammaproteobacteria > Pseudomonadales > Pseudomonadaceae > Pseudomonas > Pseudomonas sp. NBRC 111127. The sequence goes on from NZ_BCBD01000011.1 coordinate 46,746, forward strand.
TGCGCGAGCGTGCCACCGCCGCGTACCGCATTGTCGATGCCCATCTGGCGAAGGCCCCGTTCATGGTGGGCGGGCGGTTGACCATCGCCGACCTGTCGCTGGCGGGGTATGTGTTCATGCCGGAGGACACCGGTATGGCGTTGGCCGAGTTCACCCACATCGAGGCATGGAAGGCACGCATCCAAGCCATGCCAGGGTGGAAGCACCCCTACGAGCTGATGCCTCATACCGGTGGGCAGCACTGAGGGCACGGGGCTGCTCTGGGCTTGAAGCACGGGCCCGCTCAGCCGGCAGGCCCGCGCAGCATCAGGTATGCGGCGTAGTGCGCGGTGGCACGGCACCCGCATACTCGGGCTTCAGGTGCCCCTGTTCGTCCAGCAGGTAGGCGTCCATCACTTCACGCACCACAGGCCCCGCCACCCGGCCACCGGCTTCGCCGTTCTCGATCATCACCGCCACCACCACGGCCGGGTGGTCAGCCGGGGCAAAGCCGACGAACAGGGCATTGTCGCGGTGCCGTTCCAGTGTCTTGTCACGGTTGTAGCGTTCACCCTGCTTGATCGCCACCACCTGTGCGGTGCCGCTTTTGCCGGCAATCCGGTACTGCGCGCCGGCCGCCGCCGCACGGGCGATACCCCGCGGGTCGTGCATGACCATCTGCATGCCCTGGCTGACCTGGTCCCAGGCGTGCTTGTCATGCAGCACGATGTCGGGCATCGGGTGGGGGTCGACCGGTGCATCGCCGCCTACGGTCATGGCCAGGTGCGGGCGGTGCCACACGCCCTTGCTGGCCAGCAGGCTGGTGGCCTGGGCCAGCTGCAACGGGGTGACCTGCATGTAGCCCTGGCCGATGCCAAGGATCAGTGTTTCGCCAGGGAACCAGGCCTGGCGCCGGGTGGCCCGTTTCCATTGGGCAGAAGGCATCAGGCCGGCGGCCTCTTCGAACATGTCCAGCGACACCTTCTGGCCCAGGCCGAACTCCGCCATGTAGTCGTGCAGGCGATCAATGCCCAGTTTGTGCGCCAGGTCGTAGAAGTAGGTGTCGTTGGAGCGCATGATGGCTGTGTACATGTCTACCCAGCCGTCACCGCTGCGGTTCCAGTTGCGGTACTTGTGGGCGTAGTTGGGCAGCTCGTAGTAGCCCGGGTCGAACACCCGGCTGCCGGGGGTGATCACGCCGCTGTCGAGGCCGGCGATGGCCACTTCCGGCTTCACCGTCGAGCCGGGCGCGTACAGGCCGCGCAGCACGCGGTTGAACAGTGGGCGGTCGATCGAATCGCGCAATTGTGCGTACTGCTTGAAGCTGATGCCCTTGACGAACAGGTTGGGGTCGAAGCTGGGGTTGCTGACCATGGCCAGCACGTCACCGTTGGCCGGGTCCAGCACCACCACCGAGCCACGGCGGTCGCCCAGGGCCTTTTCGGCAGCGACTTGCAGGCGGGCGTCCAGTGTCAGCACGATGTCCTGCCCGGGTGTCGGGGCCTTGCGGTTTAGCATGCGCATCACCCGGCCCTGGGCGTTGGTCTCGACTTCCTCATAGCCCACATGGCCATGCAGCTGGCTTTCGTAGAAGCGCTCGATGCCGGTCTTGCCAATCGACTGGGTGCCCCGGTATTCGGTGCTGTCGACTACTTTGGCCTCCTTCTCGTTGATACGGCCCACGTAGCCAACCGAATGGGCGAAATGAGCGCCCAGCGGGTACTCGCGGATGAACTGTGGTTCGACCTCCAGGCCCGGCAGGCGGAACTGGTTGACCGCCACCAGGGCGATCTGCTCTTCGCTCAGCCCCACTATCAGGGTGACCGGCTCGAACGGCTTGCGGCCCCGGCGCAGGTCCTTGTCGAACTGCTTGCGGTCGTCCTCGTTCAGCCCCAGCACCTGGGTCAGGGTGTCGAGCACCTTGGCCGAATTGCCGCCGGTCCGCTCGCGGGTGATGGTCAGGTCGAAGCTGGGCTTGTTGTCGGCCAGCACCACGCCGTTGCGGTCGTAGATAAGCCCGCGCTCTGGGGCGATGGGCAGCACATGCACGCGGTTGTTTTCCGACACGGCACTCTGCTGGTCGTGCTGCAGCACCTGCAGCACATAGAGCCGACCCACCAGCACGGCACACAGGCTGAAGACCAGGGCGGCGCAGGCCAGAAGCCGGCGGTTGACCAAGTGCTTTTCCTTTTCGTGGTCCTTGAGGGGGATAGGTTGCGGCATTCGGGGCTCTTTTGTGCGGGTTTCGCGCCGATGTGCAGGCGCGCGAACGGGCGGGGGATGCTACGCAACCCACCCGGCAGCCTCAAGCCGGGTGGGGGCTGGCGGTAGCCTGGCTTGCGCTGTGCGCCGCATGGTCAGGGCGCTGGGGCGCTATATGAAGATTTGTTCATGGCGCCGGGTGCGATGACAGGCCTATGCGGTAATGCCGTGATCGATATGGATCCATGTACTGAATCTGTTCGATAAACGAACGCGAATTAACGGTAATCATGAATATGTAAAGTACTGATAATTGAGATTTAAATTTTTGGTTTTTGGGCTGATCAGAATGTCATCACCGGCCTGGGCCGTGCTTGGGTTAGCCCCATGGATTGTTTGTGGATCCATTATTTGTTTGATTAGCGCCTGACATCGGCTGGAGCCCTCCAGCCTGATGCGCCGACAACTACAAGAAGGGTTCAGTCATGAATGGCTTTTCCAGGGTATGGAACCGTCAGGGTTCCTTGCGCTTTGCCTGCGCGTGCGTTGCCGTTGTGCCACCTGCAAAGCGGCAGGTGGCGCTATGAATACCGACCTCAAGCAGCGCCTGGACAACGACCCGATGGGGCGCTTTCAGTGCCTGGCCATCGGCATATGCATCCTGCTCAACATGATCGACGGCTTCGACGTGCTGGTCATGGCCTTTACCGCTGCCTCGGTGTCTGCGGAGTGGAACCTCAACGGGGCGCAGGTGGGCTTGCTGCTCAGTGCCGGCCTGTTCGGCATGGCGGCGGGCTCACTGTTCATCGCACCCTGGGCTGACCGCTTCGGGCGGCGCCCGCTGTTCCTGCTATGCCTGGTGCTGTCGGGGGTCGGCATGCTGCTCTCGGCGTTGAGCCAGAGCCCGATGCAACTGGCCCTGTTGCGTGGGCTGACGGGCCTGGGCATTGGCGGCATCCTGGCCAGCAGCAACGTCATTGCTAGCGAATATGCCAGCAAACGCTGGCGCGGCCTGGCGGTCAGCCTGCAGTCCACCGGCTATGCCCTGGGGGCAACCCTGGGCGGTTTGCTGGCGGTGTGGCTGCTGGGGCAGTGGGGTTGGCGGTCGGTGTTTCTGTTCGGCGGCATCGTCACCGTCTGCGTGTTACCGCTGGTCTGGTTGTGGTTGCCGGAGTCGCTGGACTTTCTGCTGGCACGCCGGCCAGCCAACGCCCTGGTGCGGGTCAATCGCTTGGCGGTAAGGCTAGGCCACCCGGCACTGGCGCAGCTGCCAGCGCTTGCGGCCAGGGTGCCGGGCAGTGCCAGCGGTTTCCGGCAACTGTTGGCGCCGGCCATGCGCCGGACCACGCTGGTGATCTGGCTGCTGTTCTTCCTGGTCATGTTCGGTTTCTACTTCGTCATGAGCTGGACCCCGAAGCTGCTGGTGGCGGCCGGGCTGTCCGCGCAGCAAGGCATTACGGGCGGTGTTCTGTTGAGCGTGGGCGGCATCCTCGGCGCGGCGCTGATCGGCGGGCTGGCCTCGCGCTGGCCGCTTACCCGCGTGCTGGCGCTGTTCATGCTGACCACTGCGGCGCTGCTGGTGCTGTTCGTGGCCAACGGGGGCTCGGCTAGCGCGGCATTGGCCCTGGGCCTGTTGATCGGGCTGTTCGCCAACGGCTGCGTGGCCGGCTTGTATGCCTTGTCGCCGGTGGTCTACGACGCATCGGTGCGCGCCACCGGCGTGGGGTGGGGCATCGGCATCGGGCGTATGGGCGCCATTGTGTCGCCCACCGTGGCGGGTGTGCTGCTCGATGGCGGCTGGCAGCCGCTGCACTTGTATGGGGTGTTTGCCAGTGTGTTCGTGCTGGCGGCGGGGTGCCTGCTACTGCTGCGCCCACCCAGGCCGGCCCCAGTGGCGGTCAGCGATGCGCTGAGCCACTGACTACTCGAGCCCGGCTTGCGCTAAGATGCCGGCTCGTTTCCCTGGAAGTTGCCTGGATGAGCAAGCCCGGTCAAATGGTGCTGGTCGCGTTGCGCAAGATGATCGCCTCAGGCGAGCTGGCGGCCGGCGAGCGCCTGATGGAAGTTCCCACTGCCGAACTGTTCGGCGTTTCACGCATGCCGGTGCGCATGGCCTTTCGCACGCTCGAACAGGAAGGCCTGCTGGTCCGCTTCGGCGGCCGGGGCTTTCAAGTGCGTTCGGTGAGCGCCGATGACATTGCTGGTGCAGTCGAGGTGCGCGGTGTGCTCGAAGGCCTGGCCGCCCGCCAGGCTGCCGAGCGCGGCTTGGCCGCGCCAGCCCGTGCGGCACTGCAGCAGTGCCTGATAGAGGGCGACCAGCTGTTCGACAAGGGCTTCGTAACCGAAGAAGACCTGCAGGCCTACCACGATCTGAACATGCGCTTTCACCAGGTGATCATCGAAGCCAGCCACAACCCGGCCATTACCGTGGCGCTGGCGCGCAACGACCACCTGCCATTCGCCTCGGTCACGGCGCTGGCGGTAGACCGCCACGACCTGGCCCGTGAATACCGGCGCTTCAACTTCGCCCACATGCAGCACCATGCCGTGTTCGATGCCCTGGTCAACCGCCAGGGTGCCCGCGCCGAAGCGATCATGCGCGAGCATGCCAACGCAACCTTGCGCTATGCCGAAACCTTCGGCGCAAACGCCTCGGGCACCGGCATGCAGGTGATCCTCCCCAGCGCGCTGGCCGCTTCAGATATCCAGCACCAGTAACGGTGTTTTCGCGCGCGAGCAGCAAGGCGTGAACTGATCGTTGAGGGCTTGTTCCTCCTCGGTCAGGAACAGGTCGCGGTGGTCTGGCGTGCCCTGCAGTACGCGGGTCAGGCACGTGCCGCAAATACCTTGCTCGCACGACATGGCGATCTCGATGCCGTTTTGCTCCAGTACCTGTACCACGGTCTGGTCGGCTGGCACCTCGAACACTTGGCCGGTGCTGTTGACCTGTACCGAGAAACTGCCGTCGTTGCTGGCGTCCACGGGTGCGGCTGCGAAATACTCGCGGTGCAGGTTGGCCTCCTGCCAGCCCAGCTCCCTGGCGCTGCCCAGCACATGCTGCATGAACCCGCCCGGCCCGCACACATACAGGTGCACGTCAGCTTGCGGGTTGCCCAGCACCTGGCGAGCGTCCAGCGCCGTTTCCGGCTGCTGGTCAAAATGCACGAACAAGCGGTCGGCAAAGGGCGTGTTGCGGATACGCTCGACGAATGCGGCACGCTCACTGGAGCGGGCGCAGTAGTGCAGCTCGAAATCGTGGCCACTGTGGGCCAACTGCTCGGCCATGCACAGGATCGGGGTAATGCCGATGCCGCCGGCAAACAGCAGGCTGCGCCGCGCCCCATCGGCTAGCGGGAACAGGTTGCGCGGCGCACTGATCTGCAGCCGCGCGCCTACCTGCACCTGCTCGTGCAGGCTGCGTGAGCCGCCCCGCGAAGCCGGGTCATGAAGTACGCCGATCAGGTAGCGGTGGCGCTCTTGCGGGTGGTTGCACAGCGAATACTGGCGCACCAGGCCATCGGGCAGGTGCACGTCAATGTGGGCCCCGGCGCTGAATGCCGGCAGCAGGCTGCCATCTGCCGAGGCCAGCTCGAAACTGCAGATACCCTGCGCTTCATCGTTACGGGATACCACGATGGCATCGATCATGTCGGTGGCTCCTCAGGCAGGGGTGGCGCTGGTGGCGATCAATTGCGGCTGTGCTGCACGCTCTTTGGCGATGACCCGCTCCAGCACCTTGCGCGATTGCACGCCACCGGCATCGATGTTCAGCTTCAGCAGGTTGCGCCCAGGGTTGGCCAGCAGGTTTTGTTGCTGGCGCTCGAGCATTTCCAGGTCCTCGCTGAAAATCTTGCCCTGGCCCTCGCGGATGTCGGCGGTCAGGTTCTGGTCGTGCGCGGCAAAATTGCGCGCCATGCCCCAGAAGTACCAGATCGAGGTGTCGCTTTCCGGGGTGATGAAGTCGACCACGATGCTCGCGGCCTTGTGCTGCGCTGCAGCGTGGTAGCCACCCTTGCCGGCATGTGCCACACCCACTTCGATCAGGACGTGGCTGGGTGGGGTGAAGCGGCAGATCTGCCAGCGGTCCACCGGCACATCGTCGGCCAGGCCGTTGCCGCGCAGGGCCATGCGCCAGAAGGGCGGGGCCATGATGTTTTCCATGTGCCGGGCGGTGACCACTTCGTCGCCGGTGACGGTGGTGACGGGCGGGGCTTCGTCGATTTCCTTCTGGCCGATGCTGGAGGCATGCACGTAGGTTTCGTGGGTCAGGTCCATGAGGTTGTCGATCATCAGGCGATAGTCGCAGCCAATGTGGAACAGGCCTCCGCCGTAGGCCCACTCTTCATTGTCTGCCCATTCCAGGTGCGGGATAAGCGCCGGGTCGGCTTGCGCCTGGTCGCCAGGCCAGACCCAGATGAAGCCATGGCGCTCCACAACGGCAAACGCCTTGTTGCACGGAAAGCCGCGAACCCGCTGGCCAGGCATCGACACCGTCTTGCCGTCGCAGCCCATGACCAGGCCGTGATAGCCGCAGACCAGGTTGCCGTCCTCCACGTAGCCGAGGGATAACGGCGCGCCTCGGTGCGGGCAGAAGTCCTCGACAGCGGCTACACGGTTCTGCTGGCCACGGTAAAAGACGATTTTTTCGCCACAGATCTGTCGGCCCAAGGGCTTGTCGGCAATTTCGTCAGGGGTGCAGGCAACGTACCAGGTGTTTTTCGGGTACATGAAGGCTCTCCAGGTTTTGTTTTTGTTTAATGGATCCATTAGAGCCATATGCGCGTGCGTGGTCAATCTGCATTTACGCAATGAACAACGCTATTTGTGCGATTATCGAATCGTCTGTGGATCCATTGATGGGCGCGTCTCTCCTATGTGTCCGTGACCTGCTATTACTGGATGGTCACCCGATACTCCAAGGCTCCCTGATGCTGGCCATCGAAAACCTGCACAAATCATTTGCCACCCCCCAAGGGCCGTTGCCGGTGTTGCAGGGCGTCGACCTGTGCCTGGCGCGCGGCAGCAGCCTGGCCTTGATGGGCGAGTCTGGCAGTGGCAAGAGCACCTTGCTGCACCTGGTGGCCGGCCTGGACCGTGCCGACAGCGGGCGCATCCTGATTGACGGCAGTGCCCTGGACAGCCGCTCGGAGGCGTCCCTGGCACTGTGGCGGCGACAGGGGATTGGCCTGGTGTTCCAGCAGTACAACCTGATCAGCAGCCTGGACGTGGGGAGCAACCTGGCATTCCAGGCCCGGCTGGCCAACCGGCACGACCCCGAATGGGGCGCCCAGCTGGCTCAACGCCTGGGCCTGGCTGACCTGCTCGGGCGTTACCCTGAACAACTGTCGGGCGGCCAGCAGCAACGCGTGGCCATCGGCCGCGCATTGGCTGGGCGCCCGGCCTGGTTATTGGCTGACGAACCCACCGGCAGCCTTGACGAAGCCACCAGCGACGAAGTACTGAGCCTGTTGCTACAACTGGTCAGCGAGGCTGGCAGTGGCCTGCTGATGGTCACCCACAGCCCCCGGCTGGCGGCGCGGCTGCAGCACCGTTGCTACCTGCAGGGTGGCCGTGTGCGCAGCGAGCAGGGCGCATGAGGCTGCTGTCGCTGGCCCTGTTGGCATTGCTCAGCCACTGGCGGCGCCACCGCGTGCAGTTTTTCAGCATCTTCACCGGGCTGTGGCTGGCCACGGCGCTATGGACCGGGGTGCAGGCCTTGAACAGCCAAGCACGCAGCGACTACGCCAGGGCCAGTGCGGTACTGGCCGGGCCACTGCAGACGCAACTGCTGCCACGCCACGGCGAACGCTTTGACCAGGCGCTGTACGTGCAACTGCGCAGGCTGGGTTGGGCGGTGTCGCCGGTGCTGGAGGGGCGCCTGCGCCTGCCAGGCGAGCCCGGGCGCAGTGTGCGCCTGATCGGCATCGAGCCATTGAGCCTGCCGGCGGCTAGCAGTATCGCCGGGGTGCAGCCCCAGGCGTTCGACCTGCAGGCGTTCATCGGCGTGCCCGGGCAGGCCTGGGTCGGGCCAGACACCTTGCGCCTGTTGAACATGACCGCAGGGCAGGTGGCCCACGACCGCGATGGGCAACCGCTGCCGCCGTTGCTGGTGCAAGCCGAGCTGGCCCCCGGGGTGATCGTGGTCGATATCGGCCACGCGCAGGCCTTGCTGCAGGCACCGCGGCAGTTGTCACGCCTGCTGGTAGCGGCAAGCCCGGGGCCTTTGCCTGCCGACATTGCGGCTGACCTTGTCGTGCAACCCCGGCAGGATGATGGCGGTTTGCAGCGCCTGACCGACAGCTTCCACCTCAACCTCACTGCGCTAGGCCTGTTGGCCTTCGTCGTCGGCCTGTTCATTGCCCATGCCGCGATTGGCCTGGCATTGGAACAGCGGCGCGGGCTGATTCGCAACCTGCGCGCCTGTGGGGTCAGCCTGGCTACCCTGCTGTGTGCCCTGGGCCTGGAGCTGGGGCTGTTCGCAGTGCTTGGCGGGCTGGCCGGGGTAGCCAGTGGCTACGCGGTGGCGGCCTGGTTGCTGCCCGATGTCGCCGCCAGCCTGCGCGGGCTGTATGGCGCGCAGGTCGCAGGCACGCTGAACCTGCCTGCGCAGTGGTGGTTGTGGGGCGTGCTGGTGAGCGTACTCGGTGCACTGCTGGCCGGGCTGGGCAGCATCCTGCGCGCCGCGCGCTTGCCCTTGCTGGCGTTGGCGCAGCCGCAAGCATGGCGCCTGGCACAGGGGCCGTGGCTGAGGCGTCAGGCTTGGGTAGCGGGCCTGTTGCTGGTGCTGGCGTCAGCTTGCGGGGTGTTCGGTGACAGCCTGACCAGCGCCTTCGGTATGCTGGCGGCGCTGTTGCTGGGCGCGGCATTGGCGTTGCCAGCCTGGCTCGACAGGGTGCTGGCCTGGTTGGCGCGCCGTTGTCAGCGGCCGTTGGCCCAGTGGTTCGTTGCCGCCAGCCGCCAGCAGTTGCCTGCCTTGAGCCTGGCGCTGATGGCCTTGCTGCTGGCGCTGGCTGCCAGCGTGGGTGTGGGCAGCATGACCGAGGGCTTTCGCAAGACCTTTGTCGGCTGGCTGGACCAGCGCTTGTCCGCCGACCTGTACGTGAGCCCAAGCGATACCGCGCAAGGCGTGCAGATAGCCCAGTGGCTGGGGCAGCAACCTGCCGTGCGGGTGGTTCTGCCTGGCTGGCGCGTCGAAACGCAGGTGCAAGGCTGGCCGGTCCAGGTGCAGGGCATTGTCGACCACCCCGTTTATCACAACCGGTGGCCGTTGCTGGAACAGCAGCCGCAGGCCTGGCAGCTATTGGCCGAGGGGCAGGCCGTGATGCTCAGTGAGCAGCTGGCGCGGCGGTTGCGTTTGCACCTGGGGGACCACCTGAAACTGCCCACGGACCCGTCTCGCCGCCTGCTCGTCGTTGGCCTGTACGCCGACTATGGCAACCCCAAGGGCCAAATGCTGGTGAATGCCCAATCGCTGCGCGCGTATTGGCCGGATGCTGCGTTGACAGGCTTGAGCGTCGACCTGCTCGACCCCCAGGGGGCCGCCTTGAAAGCCGCGTTGCAACAGCGCTTTCACCTCGACGACAGCCGGGTCGTGCAGCAGGCGCAGTTGAAGCGGTGGTCGACCGAGGTATTCAACCGCACCTTCGCCGCCACCGCCGCGCTCAACAGCCTGACCCTGGGCGTGGCCGGCGTGGCGCTGTTCATCAACCTGCTGACCTTGGGCCAGTCCCGTCTGCGCCAGCTGGCGCCGCTATGGGCCCTGGGGGTACGGCGTACCCAGCTGGTGTGGCTGAGCCTTGGCCAGGCACTGCTGCTCAGCAGCCTCACCGTGC